>JBNKYQ010000288.1:0-3528 GCA_050300975.1 Kordiimonas sp. | reverse complement strand
ATGCCGCCGAAAGAAGGGCCCAGAAGCTTGACGCAGTTGACGAATTCGTCGATGTCTTCGCTGTCCACCTCAAGGTCGATGCTGTCCACATCGGCGAAGCGCTTGAAGAGGACCGACTTGCCCTCCATCACAGGCTTCGAGGCCGCAGCCCCCAGATTTCCAAGCCCCAGAATGGCTGTACCATTCGAGATCACCCCAACAAGGTTGCCCTTAGTGGTATAATCATAAGCCGTATCGATATCTTCCGCGATTGCCTTTACCGGAACCGCCACGCCAGGGCTATAGGCCAGCGACAGGTCGCGCTGGGTTGCCATTGGCTTTGACGGCGTAATCTCAAGCTTGCCGGGACGACCGGCGGAATGGAACCTGAGGGCCTCCGCATCCGTAAATTTGGATGAATTGCTCGGCATGGGGAATCCTTTGTTCTTATGATAGGTGTCTTATGGTAGCAGTCCGGGGCAGAATGCTCTAAAAGCGTTTTATGCTATGCGGCATACTATGGCATAAAGCGGCTGACAATTGAAATCGGGAAGTTAACCGGGAGTTAGTTAAAAAAATGGAAGGACGCGCTGTTTTGGGCTCCGAAACGGAAGATAATTTGTCATCTGACGCCCAAAAAGAAACAAAATATCAAAATGGCGTGGATAACAAGTGGGCACGCGCGGCAAAAGTGCCCGGCGTGACCCCCATGATGGCCCAATTCCTCGAAATCAAGTCCCATTATCCCGATTGCCTGCTGTTCTACCGCATGGGCGACTTCTATGAACTCTTCTTCGAAGACGCGGAAAAAGCCGCTGGCGCGCTTGATATCACGCTGACCAAACGCGGCAAGCATGACGGCGAAGACATCCCCATGTGCGGCGTGCCGGTACATTCGTCCGAAATGTACCTGTCGCGCCTGATCAGGAAGTCCTTCAAGGTTGCCGTTTGCGAGCAGACGGAAGACCCGGCGGAAGCCAAGAAGCGGGGCTCCAAATCTGTGGTGCGGCGCGAAGTGGTACGGCTGGTTACTCCCGGCACCATCACCGAAGAAAACCTGCTGGACGCCCGCGCGAGCAACTATCTGGTGTCGCTTGGCCGTGCGCAATCCGACTTCTCGCTCGCGGTTGTCGAAATGTCCACCGGCGATTTTTTCATCCTGCCCACCAAGGTTGGGCGCCTGGATGCGGACCTTGCGCGCCTGAACCCCGGCGAGCTGATCATCCCCGAAGGCCTGATGGAAGACGACAAGATCGGTCGCGCGCTCTTTGACTGGCGCAGCGTCATCAGCCCCCTTCATGCCAACCGCTTTGACAGCAGCTTCGGCGCCCGGCGCCTTGAAGACATTTTCGATGTGGCGACGCTTGACGGCTTCGCGTCCCTCACCCGCGCGGACCTCGCAGCCGCCGGCGCGCTCGTTGACTATCTGGACGACACGCAGAAAGGCAAGATGCCGCGGCTATATCCGCCCAAACGCCTGTCCGCCGACGGCACCATGATGATCGACGCCGCAACGCGCCGCAGCCTGGAGCTGACGCGCACGCAAAACGGCGACACGTCCGGCAGCCTCCTCTCGGTCATCGACACCACGCTCACCGGCGCTGGCGCGCGGCTTCTGGCCAAGCGCCTGTCTGCGCCGCTGACAGACCCGATCCGCATCAACGAACGCCTCGATGCCGTCGAATACATGCTGGAGCGCCCGAGCCTCAGGACCGACCTGCGCCTCGCGCTCAAGGCCGCGCCGGACATGGAGCGCGCGCTGGCCCGCCTGTCCCTGGGCCGCGGCGGCCCCCGTGATCTGATGGCCATCCGCGTCGGGTTAGAGGCCGCGCGCACCATCGAGCATTACCTGACCGCCCCCAAAGGCGCCCTTGAAGACATGGCCGAACTAGTCGCAGACGCCGTCAGCGACCTCGGGGAACATGAAGCCCTGATCGCTGAGCTTGAGCGCGCGCTGGTGGACGAACCGCCGCTCATTACCCGCGATGGCGGCTTTATCCGGGCCGGCTATAACGAAGCACTTGACGAATACCGCATGCTTAAGGACGAAAGCCGCCGCCTGATCGCGGGGCTTGAGGCCGACTATCAGCAGCTCACCGAAATCAACTCGCTTAAGATCAAGCATAACAATGTCATCGGCTATCATGTGGATGTCACGGCCAAGCATTCCGAAAAGCTGATGTCCGCGCCCTTGAATGAAAGCTTCATCCACCGCCAGACACTGGCCAATTCGGTTCGCTTCTCCACATCAGAGCTGTCGAAACTGGCGGGCAAGATTTCGGAAGCGGGTGACCGTGCGCTGTCCCTTGAACAGGAACTCTTTGTCTCGCTGGTGGCAGCCGTGCTTGAAAAGGCAGGGGATATCTCGATCGCCGCCGAAGCCCTGGCGACCCTGGATGTATCCACAGCCCTCGCAACACTTGCTGAAAACGAACGCTGGACCCGCCCGGACGTGGACGACAGCCTGGCCTTTGAGGTCACCGGCGGGCGCCACCCGGTGGTAGAAAAGGCCCTTAGGTCAGAAAACGACACGCCGTTTGTGGCCAACGACTGTGACCTTGGCCCCGACGACCGCCTGTGGCTGATCACCGGCCCCAACATGGCGGGTAAAAGTACTTTCCTCAGGCAGAATGCGCTAATCGCCGTGCTGGCGCAGATGGGCGCCTTCGTGCCAGCGGAAAAAGCCCACGTGGGCGTCGTGGACCGGCTGTTCAGCCGCGTTGGCGCGTCGGATGACCTGGCTCATGGCCGTTCTACCTTCATGGTCGAGATGGTTGAAACCGCCGCCATCCTTAACCAGGCCGGACCGCGAAGCCTGGTGATTTTGGACGAGATCGGCCGCGGCACCGCCACCTATGACGGCCTGTCGATTGCCTGGGCAGCCGTTGAGAACCTGCATAACATCAACCAGTCGCGCGCCCTGTTCGCCACCCACTATCATGAGCTGACGGCGCTCAAAGAAACGCTTGAGGCTGTGTCGCTTCGCTCCATGAAGGTACGGGAATGGAAAGGCGAAGTTGTCTTTTTGCACGAAGTTGGCTCAGGCGCCGCAGACCGGTCATACGGAATTCAAGTTGCCAAGCTTGCGGGCCTGCCGCCCCGCGTGATTGAACGCGCGCGCCAGGTTCTCGATCATCTGGAAAACAGCGACAAGGGCGATAAATCGACAGGTCTCGTCAATGATTTGCCGCTTTTCCAATCTACACCATCTTACCATGCACCGGCACCAAGTGGGCCGTCGGAACTCGAGGAAAAGCTGACCGATATAAACCCGGACCAGCTGACGCCAAAAGAAGCGCTCGACCTGATATACGCCCTGAAGGACATGTTGCCTCAAGACTGACGTTTATCGCTTAAGGACACTACATGAGCCCCATCCGCAATCGCCGCGCCATCATCAACCGCAAGAAGCTTGTGGTTGCCTTGAACGAGCTTGCCGAAAAGAAAAACCCGGCGGATTGCCAACAGGATGTGGTGAAAATCCTCAAGGAGGCCCACACGGCGGGCTGGAACGAGGTCAAGCGGCGCTTTGATGAAGAAGCCGAAAAC
>JBNKYQ010000287.1:0-3530 GCA_050300975.1 Kordiimonas sp. | reverse complement strand
CGAATTCCCAGTTCCCGGACTCCTCGTCGTCTCTCGGGTCCAGGTTCCATCCGTATTCAATCCGCAGCGGCCCGACAGGCGAGTACCACCGGATACCGGTTCCGGCGGAGCGCCTGATGCCGCTGAAGGTCGTATCATGGGTTGGTGCAATACTATCGGGCATCATAAATTTATAACTATTAAGTGTATTTTTGATAATTACTGCGTACCTAAGCGGCATATGGTTCGGTGTCAAACTACTTCGCATAAAATTCTGTTGATTTTGGGAGCCTTAAACCACTTGACGGATAGGGTTTGTGGTGCTTCATTGCCGCCCGGCAGATGGCTGGATGGCCGCCGCTACCTCAGGGTAGGGGAGGAAAGTCCGGGCTCCACGGAAACACGGTGCCGGTTAATGGCCGGCGAGGGCGACCTCAGGGAAAGTGCCACAGAAAGCAAACCGCCTGATCCGTCAGGTAAGGATGAAAGGGTGCGGTAAGAGCGCACCGCGGTCCTGGTAACAGGACTGGCAGGGTAAACCCCACCGGGAGCAAGACCAATAGGGATGGTTGCCTTTAGTGGCAGGCGGGTTTCTGCGCCACCGTCCGGGTCGGTTGCTTGAGCGGCATGGCAACATGTCGCCTAGAGGAATGGCCATCACCAGCTTGCTGGTACAGAACCCGGCTTACACGCCATCTGCCGCTATTTCCCAGCGTTATACTGTTGCATAAAAATTACTGTTTTACGATAATTTGTCGCGCTTCATGCACGGCTTGTCGCAATTTGCTGTCGGCTCCCCCATCTATTCCTATGGTTTAACCCAGCGGGGCAGGGGTGTGACGCTTTCTCCTCCGTTTATAACGATAAACAAGTCAACAGCGAGGATATCCTGATGAAACTGAACTCTGTCGCCAGAAAAGCCCTGGCGGGTGCCAGCATGCTGGCCTTATCCCTTTCCCTCACCTCCGGTGCATTCGCCGAAACGTGGGTCGAGAAAAGCGACAAATATTCCCAAGAACTTCTGAACCTGATGGGCAAGTACCAGCCCGAATTTGCGGCACAGGTTGGGGTTGAAGGTGTCGAGGACCGGGTTTTCGACCTCAAGCCCGAGGTTAATCAGCGCTACGAAAAAGATGCCAAGAAGATCATCGCCCACCTCAAGGCCGAGATGGCGAAGGAGAGTGATCCCTATGTAAAGCAGGATTTGGCGATCATGATCGACAGCCTGGAGGACGGCATTGTCACGCAGCGTTTGAATGACGAAACGGTCATCACCTATATCAATATGCCGCGGATTGTCTTCTCCGGCTTCCGTAGCCTGTTGGGCCCAGGCAGTGACAAGAGCCGTCATGAAGCGGCGGTTTTGCGCCTCAAGCGCTATGCCGGACTTGAGAAGGGCTATGCCCCGATCACCAAGCTCGCCGAAGACCGCAGCCGCGAGACCTTCAAGATCAAAGGCCTTACTGGTCCGTTCAAGGGCGAAGTGGAGCAGGACCTTGAGCGCATGCCCACCTTCATCGACGGAATTGACCAGCTTTTCCGCGACGCGGGCCTGACCGGTTGGGAAGACGCCGCTGCCAAGCTCAAGGAGCAGATGAACGAGTATAAGGGCTTCGTTGAGACCGAGATCATGAGCCGCGCTCGTGATGAGGCTCGCCTGCCGCTGCCTCTCTATGAAGACGCACTCCGTCAATGGGGTGTCGATGCGTCGCCTGAGGAACTGATTTCGATGGCAACGCTTGGTTACGCTGCCATCAAGGCGGAAATGACTGCGCTCGCCCCGCTTGTCGCCAAGGAAAAAGGCTACGCGACGACCGATTATCACGAAATCATCGGGCTGCTGAAGCAGGAGCGTATTGACGGCGACAAACTGGCCGATTTCTACTCGGACCGCATTGGCGACCTCGAGGCCATCGCGCGGGAGCACAATCTGGTAACGATCCCGGACCGCAAGGCCAAGGTACGCGTGATGACTGCGGCCGAAACAGCCGCCAACCCGGCCGCCAACCTGCAGCCGCCACGCTTTGTTGGTGGTGGGGACGAGAAGGAATATGCCACCTTCCGTATCCCGCTCCTGACCAAGAATGAAGACGGCACGTGGAATTATACCGACGACGCGTTCGAGGCGACAAGCTGGACCTTGTCTGCGCACGAGGCGCGCCCGGGCCACGAGCTCCAGTTCGGGGCCATGGTTGATAACGGCGTCTCGCTCGCGCGTCAGCTCTATGCCTTCAACAGCACCAATGTGGAAGGCTGGGCTTTGTATGCCGAGGCGATCTCCAAGCCCTATATGCCGCTTGAGGGCCAGCTTCTCAGCTTGCAGAACCGCCTTCTGCGTGCGGCCCGCGCGTTCCTTGACCCAATGCTGAACCTTGGCCTTATCGATGTGGCCGATGCCAAGCGCCTGCTGATGGAAGATGTTGTCCTGTCTGAAGGCTGGGCCCAGAATGAGATGGAGCGCTATACATACCGCATGCCTGGTCAGGCTACAGCGTATTACTATGGCTATACCAAGCTGATGGGCCTGCGCACGGAAGTTGAACTCAGGCTTCGCGACAAGTTCGACGCCAAGGCCTTCCATGACTTCATTCTCGCGCAGGGCCTGCTGCCGCCGGACCTGATGCGCCAGGCGGTGATGGAGCGCTTTGTGCCGTCGCAGCTCTAGGCTTCAGGGCACAGTAAAATTGCGAAAGGGGCGACTGGTGTCGCCCCTTTCTTGCATCTGTCCGTACTCAACCCGTGTCAGTGGTGGGCGTTGCCGCCGGGCGGAACCACTTCCACAATCTGCATCATGCCCTGGTCCTCATGGTCGAGGATATGGCAGTGGATCACAAACTGACCGATATAGCGCTCATACCGGCTACGGATTGTCTGTTCCTTACCCTGCAGGATGAGCAGGGTATCACGCCAGATGATCTCATCTTCGCCGAGCGGATTCTGCCGTGTCACCTGAAACGGGTTCACATGAATATGGAACGGGTGGTTCGCAACTGACGAGTCCAGTTTCCATTCAGACGCGGTGCCCAGGGTCAGGTTGCGCACATTCTTGGTGGAAAACGGGATGTCGTTGATCATGAAGCGGGTCTTGCAGTCGTCCGCGTCGTCATCCGGGCAGGGCAGGCAGGCCTTGCCTTCCTCAGGGCAGATGCGGCTGCCGATGCTGAACACCACGCTTTCTTCCGGGGCATCCAGTTCTTCATCCGTGATATCCTTGTGGGGGCGCGTGATGGCCAGCCGCTCGCACGGCTCGTTGGCAATACACGGCAGCTTCATATTTTTCTTCCGGCCCCTGACCACGATCTTGGCCAGCACCTGTTGCGGTTCGACCACCTGCCTCAGGGACTTGGTAGCGTCGGTTGTCAGGTCCATCATGTAATAGACCTTTTCGCGCACGCCGCGCGGCAGCTTGGGGGCTTTCACCAGAACGTCGCTGCGGTAGCCGGGCTGTAGTTCCACCTGTTTCCAGCCGTCCATGATGCCAAGCGACAGGCCATCGACGGCAATCTCATTCAGGGTCCACAGGCTGCCTTCCGGGTCTTCGGTGGCGTCTG
>JBNKYQ010000286.1:0-3540 GCA_050300975.1 Kordiimonas sp. | reverse complement strand
GCGCCATTCACGTAAGCGTAAGCCGAGCTGTCCGAGTTGGCGATGGCGAGCCTTCCCACCCGCGCCCGAGCGGTGATGTGCGGGCCCTTGGCTGGTGACCAGTCAGGTTCAAAAAGCTCATTATATTCATAGGCATAGCCGTGTGGCCAGCGGTTCACCGTGATGGCGGCAATGTCTCGCTCCGCATCGAAACCATAGGGCCCCAGCGCGCCGGTCAGCTGGTCAATCGCCGCCTGTTCGAAATCTTCAAACGGCGTGCCGTACATCTGGTAGCGGCCCGCCTTGTGCTGCTCGCGGCTCATCAGCCCCGGCGATTTGGGGATATGCACCATATGCACCAGGATCGGCTTTTCCGGGTCGTGCGAGAAGGCATAACCGCCCATCGACACCGGGAAATCGAGCGAGAAATTGCTGTAGAAACCACCGGGCGTGTATACATAGTTCACGCCAGCGTCCTTGAACGCCTGCCAGTTCCTGAGCGCCACATTGACATACGCGAGCGGCACTTTTTCCGGCCACTGCAGCGCCTCAACTTGCGCTTCACCAAGTTCCGGCATGATGAACGGCAGGATGTGGTTATAGCAGGCCATGATGCCGTATCGTGCTTCGACGCGCGCCACGCGGCCGTCGCGAACATAAGTGATTTCAACGCCTTCAGCGGTGTTTCGTGCCTCGACAGCGGTCGACGACAGGCGAATGCGCACATTGTTTTCCGCCAGGTCGAGCCTGTCATAATGCACGCGGGCGAGCGCTTCGTCTTCCATCGAACCGGCTTCCACCGCGTTCGGGATCAGCTTGGCAACAGCCAGCCGCGCCACACCGGCGTTGCCGTCCGGGAAGTGGAAGATATAGGGTTCTTCGCTGTCATAAGGGTGCGGAACAGTGAGCGGGTCGAGCCCCAGCCCCAGTGTGCCGCCGATGCCGAAACGCACAGCCTCAAGGCCCGAGAGCGCGTCCCAGCCAAGCCCCCAGGTGCCGATAACCTCGTCGCGCAACAGGTCGCGCACGCTCTCGCTCAGGCCGCCATATTGGATCATGCAGTCCTCGAACGAGGTCTCTTTGAGGAATTTGATTTTCTCGTCACGGCTGAGGTGCGCGAGCCAGTCTTTCTGGTCGATCAGCCATGTGTGTAGCGCTTTTTTGTCAGCGCCTTCAAGGGGTAAGCCTTCAATCAACGCCGCCAGGTCGGCCTTCTCAGCGTCCGAATAGGCCGCCAGCACGCTGTGACTTCCGCCAGGCCGACTGCGTTTCAGAAGGCAGCTTTCACCGAACAGGTCCGCGTCCGGATGGATGCCGGCGGTCAAGCCCTGGCGCTCATAGAAGCTCTGGTCATAGAAGCGGTAGAATTTTTCCGTGTCGATGCCGAGGCTTTCGAGGAAGGCCTTTGAACCCGCGCTATAGTCTGCGGGGCTTTCGAGCGACTGGCTGCCGCCGTAGCCGACAAGCAGTTCGCCGTCCACATTGAATTCGTTCCGTTTGGCGTGGCCGCCGAAATCATCGTGGTTGTCGAGGATAAGGATGCGCGCGCCGTCCCCCAGCTTCTCCTGCGCAAGCACGGCAGCCGCAAGGCCGGAGATGCCACCGCCCACGATCACCAGATCATAGCGGCTGTCTTTGGCTTTCTTCGGGCGGTCAAAGGTTTTGCCTTCCCAGCTGATCGCGTGGGCGACCTCGAAGCTGCCCACATGGCTACCGCGCAAGCCGGTTTTCGCCGGTGGGTAGGTCCAGGCGCCGGAGCTGGACACCAGCCCTTCCGCCATGGCCTTCGCCGGGCTCATGCCGAGCGCGAGACCGGTGAGGGCCACGCCGTTCAAGAAATCACGCCTGTTGATGCCCTTCAGCTTGGACATGGATACTCACTCCCACAAATCGCGCTCCACCCCGAGCATTCGTTGAGAACAGTAAACCAGGATGGAACACGCGCAAAGAAAAATGTGATCACATTGTTAAATTATTGATTACATTGATTTTTTACAACTATAGAAGCGCTTCGATCGCCGATCGGATGGCCTCCGGCTTGTCCTTGGGGGCGAAGCGTTTGACCACATTGCCCTCACGGTCAATGAGGAACTTGGTGAAATTCCATTTGATGCCCTCGGTCCCCAGCACGCCTGGCTTCACTGCCTTCAGGTGCTGGTAAAGCGGGCTCGCGTCCGTGCCGTTCACGTCAATCTTCGCGAACATCGGGAAGCTGACGCCGTAGTTGATCTGGCAAAACTCACCGATCTCGTCGTTACTGCCTGGGTCCTGCTTGCCGAACTGGTTGCAGGGGAAGCCAAGGATCACAAGGCCCTTGTCCTTGAGGTCCTGGAACAGCTTCTCAAGCCCTTCGAACTGCGGCGTGAAGCCGCATTTGGAGGCTGTGTTAACAACAAGGAGAACCTTGCCCTTGTAGTCCGCCAGATCTTGCGGCTTGCCGTTCAGACGGTCGCAGGTGAAATCATACACGGATGTCATCGGGGCTCTCCCTTGTTAGCTCATGCCCCAAAGGTAGCGCAGTGGGGAAAGAACGCAAGGCAAACTGCCGTCAGCCGCGCTTTGATATCATCTCCCGCATATCAAGCTGCAGCTGCTGGATATCACGCTTCATGGCCACCCTGCTCACCTGCATCCAGGCCCACATCTCGAACGCCAGCATCACAATCACCGCAAGGATCGCCCACACGCCCCAGAAAAGCTTGTCTTCAACGCCCAAGGCGCCTGAAAACTCAATCAGCAGCCAAACCGAGACGATACCCAACAGGGTTGTTACGGTGGACACAAGCCACATCCAGCGGCGCATGCTGCCCTTGTAGGCCATAGCGATCATGGCGGGCATGCTGTCGTCTGTGATCATGGCATCCAGCTCAGCGCCTTCGCGCTCCAGCTCCGCCTTGATCCGTTCATCAATGCTGGTCATGCCAGTTCTCCTTCTTCGGCACGCACCTGCGCCTGCAAGCGCCCACGTGCCCGGTTGAGCCGCGATTTCACCGTACCCACGGGTACACCTAAAATCGCGCCAATCTCATCAAGCTTCATTTCTTCAAGGTAAAACAGGTAGATAGCCTGCTGCTCTATCTCTGGCAGGCCACCGAGAAGCGCCCGCAGCTGATCGCTGGTCACCAGCCCATCCATCGCGCTAGGCCGCGACGCGGGTTCTGCCGCGTCTTCACCGTCCAGCGATTGGGGCTCCCCGGGCCGCTTGCGCAACAGGTCCAGCGAACGCCACCTGACGGCCTTGAATATCCGCGCCCGGAACATGCCAGGATGATGCAGCTTCGTGAGCGTGCGGGCCACCATGAGCCAGGCTTCCTGCACAGCGTCACGCGCCGCAGCTTCATCCCGCAGCATCCGCAGCGCAAACTTCACAAGGGATGGCTGGTAGGCGCGGTACAGCACAGCAAAGGCCCGTTCGTCCCCCGCTTGCGCCTTTAGAACCAGCGCCTCTTCCTGTGTCCGTGCCTGCACGCCGACCGTCTCCCTTTCCCCTATAAACGGCCAAATGGCCAAAAGGTTCAAGAGAGACTGCAATTACCGGGGAAGCAGAAGCGTGCCACGCAT
>JBNKYQ010000285.1:0-3549 GCA_050300975.1 Kordiimonas sp. | reverse complement strand
AATATAGGTCCTTCCTGAAATCCCTGCCTATGCTGTCCGCGCTCGCGGACGGCGACCTTGATGAACTGCTGTCGCTGTCGCAAATTCGCGAATATGAAAAAGACAAATTGCTGTTCCTTAAAGACGAACCTGCCGCCAGGATGTACATCATCCTTGAAGGCTGGGTGAAGGCCTACAACGGCCTTGAGACTGGCGAGGAAGCAATTTTGCAAATGCTTGGGGCCGGTGAAACCCTTCTCGAGTCGGCTGTGCTACTGAACATGCCCACACCCGTGAACGCACAGGTGGTAGAGCACGCGACACTCTTGTCCATCCCCGCGCCAGTGATCCGGCAACGCATTCAGGCCAGCCCCCAACTGGCGGTCAATATGCTTAACACTGTCTCACTCCGGTCCCAACGGCTGGTGCAACAGCTTGAGCTTTCACGCCTCAAAAGCGCCCAGGAGCGCGTCGGCTGGTTCCTTCTGCGCTTGCGCCTGAACCAAAAGTCACCGGACGGCACAATCCTGCTTCCCTACGAGAAGTCCATCATTGCGTCCTACTTGGACATGCGCCCCGAAACGTTTTCGCGCACGCTCAAGAAATTCAAGGACGAAGGCTTCAAGGTTGCAACAGGCCATGTCGTTATGCCTGATAACGAGGCCTTGTGTGGCTTTTGCGATGCGGAACTTGCTGGCAATTGCACCCGCGTGCACACGGAAGATTGCCCGCGCCCCGAACTCAGCGATCTCGTGTTTCAGCCCGACGCTTGATCTGCATCAAACAGGCGACCCCCGAATAGCGATATCCCTCAGACTACAGAGTGCTCAACTCCGAAGCCTCTGGCCCTACGTGAGCGCATAAGCGCATTCATACGGGCCTTTGGCCGCAGCCACTGCTGCCGGGTCTGTTTGGGAAACCTGCCGGCCTCTCGCTATTAGAAAGGAGCCTGTTTGTGCGCTTAAGTGATGGATTTGGTCGCACCTTCAAATATCTGCGGCTGTCGGTAACGGAAGCATGCAATTTCAAATGCAGCTATTGCCTACCGGGAGGCTACAGAAAATGCGCGGGGCCTCAGCCGCTATCGGTTGACGAACTGCGCCGGGCTGCAACCGCATTCTCCGAACTGGGACTTACCAAGATTCGCCTGACGGGTGGAGAGCCAACTGTTCGCAAGGATTTCCTTGAAATTGCGGAAGCGATCAGCGCGTTGCCGAATGTGAAAAAACTGGCACTCACAACGAACGGCTATCAGCTCGAACACCGTGCAGCGGCATTCAGGGACGCTGGCATCAATGCAATCAACATCAGCTTAGACAGCCTTGACCCCACAACCTTCCACGAGGTTACGGGCCACGACCGCTGCCATGAAGTGCTACGTGGTATCGATGCCGCCTTCAGGGCCGGATTTGAAAGCATCAAGCTTAATGCCGTGTACCTAAAGCAGATCAATGATCATGAACTGGATGCCTATCTGAAGCTTGCGAAAGATCGCCCTCTTTCAGTTCGCTTTATCGAACTCATGGAAACCGGCGATCATCCAGACTATTTCAGGCGCCATCATATTCCGGCGACCGTGATTGCCGACAAGCTCACGCATGAAGGCTGGACCAAGAAACTGAAGGCTGCAGACGCGGGCCCGGCGAATGAATATGTCCACCCGGACTATCAGGGCAGTATCGGGCTGATTGCGCCTTATTCCAAGGATTTCTGCAAAAGCTGTAACCGGCTGAGGTTTTCAAGCATGGGCAATTTGCATCTTTGCCTGTTCGGCAATTTCGGCGTTCCTATGCGCGTCCTTCTACAGTCGGACGATCAGGTTGACGAGCTGAAAGCCAGGCTGATCAAAGCGGTTGACCAGAAAGTCGCCAGCCATCAGCTTGCCGCCGGTCTGACCGGACAGACCTCAAACCTTTCCAGTATCGGGGGATGACCTGATGCGGGTTACAGGAGACTTTGGTTATGTTTGATCCAGCTTATGACTGTTGCTCGGGCTCAGGCCTCAGGCATTACGTGGATTGTCTCGAAGACCTTCACCGCGAGGTCACCCATCTTGGGGCGACGGAGGTCCCCCTCGCGGAAGCTATCGGGCAAACACTGTCCGACGACCTCAAGGCGCCCCTTTCCCTACCCTCCTTCAATAATAGCGCCATGGATGGATTTGCTTTCAATTCTGCGCTTGTAAAAGACGCCACGATAGACACACCGGTCGAACTTCCAATCGTCGGCGCCAGCATTGCCGGGGACAACGCAAAACTTGCACAGCTGAACGGCCCTCAGGCCGTGAAGATCATGACAGGTGCTCCCTTGCCCCAGGGGGCAGACACAGTCTTGCCGGTCGAGGCCGCAAGTTGGGAAACAGAGGTCCTGACCTTCCACGCACCCTACCCGGCAGATCAACACGTCAGGCATATCGGCCAGGATGTGGCTCAGGGCCGGACGGTGCTGAAGGCGGGCACCTTGCTTGCCTGCCAGCATTTGCCGCTGTTGTCGGCATTGGGGCTTGGCAAGGTGGCGGTCAATCAAAGACCAACCGCTGCCTGGATATCCACCGGACAGGAAATTGTTGATGACTTCAGCCAACCCTTGAAGCCCGGCCAGATCTATAACGCCACCCGCCTGTACGCCGAGACCATTGCCCGGGATCTGGGCTTCGACCTCAGGCACGTCGTAACCGTACGCGACACACCGCAAGACTTTGCGGCCGCGCTTGATGCCGCAATCGAAGGCAAGCCCAGGCTTGTCCTCTCCACGGGCGGCGTATCGGCGGGCCAGTATGATTTTGTCAAACCCGTTCTGAGGGACATGGGCGCGACAATCATTTTCCACAAGGCGCGCATCAAACCGGCAAAACCTGTTCTGTTCGCTCGGTTGCCCGGGGGCAGTTTCTTCTTTGGGCTTCCCGGCAACCCCATTTCGACGGCCCTGGCGCTCAGGGCCTTTGTTTATCCCTTTGTCCGGAGTCTCTCGGGGCAGCCCCCCGAACCCATGCGGGTCGCCACATTGACGCGGGACGTTCAGGTCGACGCATCGAAAACGGTGTTCCTGATGGGGCGTATGCGCCTGAGCGACAGTGGCCTGATGATCGCTACGCCTCATAAACGGCAGCAATCATTTCAAACCGCCCCATTCGCCGAGAGCAATGCATGGCTGATGGTGCCCGAAGGCGTTTCAGGTCTGTGCGCGGGTGATCAGATTCATTGCCTGCCCTTTGATCCAGGATCAAATTGACAAATAGACACAGCAGGAAAGAACAAAGCCTGTATGCCCGCTTCTGGCGAATAGTTGGCCTTAGTTGTGTAACCTATCAAGGTCCGCTATACAGAAAAGACCGGACGAGTTCTCGTGAACTCTGCCCGGTCCATTTCCAGCTTTTTCTGAGAATTTTCCCAGTTTTTCTGAGAATGCATAGGCGTGGTGGGCCCGGAGGGACATCGATAAATCAATGATTTCAGATGCTTAAGTTTCCCACATGTCCAGTTAGGGGCATTGAAATCATTGGGGAACTTCAAATTCCTCCCACGCTACTACTCACATAGCATGATCTAGCATCTGGCCTGTATAGCGTGC
>JBNKYQ010000284.1:0-3590 GCA_050300975.1 Kordiimonas sp. | reverse complement strand
CGAGAGACCGCTCGAGCTTGGAGCGTTCAAACGGCACACGACGACCACTTTTCTTGACCACGGTCAGTTCGCGGAGCTGAACGCGCTCGAATGTTGTGAACCTTGCCCCGCATGCCGGGCAAAACCGCCGACGCCGGATCGCCGACTTGTCGTCGGTCGGTCGGCTGTCCTTAACCTGAGTGTCTTCGTTTTGGCAAAACGGACAACGCATAACGCCCCCTACTCCCCTGAAATTCTTTTTTGGTCACTGATGATGTGGGGATAATGCACCCACACCATCTTGTGATCAAGCTTATCAGAGTTCGCTATAGATTGGGAAGCGTGCACAAAGTGCCGCGACCTTGTCACGCGCGGCGGCTTCAGCGGCTTCGTTGTTCTCTGGGTTGGCCGCCAGGCCGTCCAGCACCTCGGTGATCATGTCAGCGATCTGGCCGAATTCTTCTTCGCCGAAACCCCGGGTGGTGCCGGCAGGCGTGCCAAGGCGAATCCCGGACGTGATAAACGGCTTTTCAGGGTCGAACGGCACACCATTCTTGTTACAGGCCATGTGCGCGCGCTCGAGCGCTTCGTCTGCTGCCTTGCCGGTCAGGCCTTTGGGGCGCAGGTCAACCAGAACCACATGCGTATCGGTGCCGCCGGAGACGATATCAAACCCGTTTGCTTTCAGTTTGTCCGCCAGAACCTTGGCGTTCTTGACGACCTGTCCAGCATATTCCTTGAACTCTGGGCGAAGTGCTTCACCAAAGGCTACAGCCTTGGCAGCGATCACATGCATCAGCGGGCCGCCCTGCAGGCCTGGGAATACTGCGGAATTGATCTTCTTAGCAACATCCTCGCGGTTCGTCAGGATCATGCCACCCCGTGGGCCGCGCAGCGTCTTGTGAGTTGTGGTCGTGACTACGTCAGCATACTCAAGCGGGTTGGGGTGGGCGCCGCCGGCCACGAGGCCTGCGAAGTGCGCCATATCAACGAACAGGAGCGCATTCACGCTGTCCGCAATTTCACGGAAGCGTTTGAAGTCGATCACGCGCGGGTAAGCGGAACCACCGGCGATGATGATGGTCGGCTTATGCTCAAGCGCCATTTCGGCAACCTGATCATAATCGATCTGCGCGTCTTCGCGGCGAACGCCGTACTGGACCGCATTGAACCATTTGCCGGACAGCGCAGGCGCAGCACCGTGGGTCAGGTGACCGCCGGCATCCAGGCTCATGCCCATGATGGTATCGCCAGGCTTCGCCAGCGCCAGCATCACAGCGCCGTTTGCCTGTGCGCCGGAGTGCGGCTGCACGTTCACGAATTCTGCGTTAAACAGCTTCTTGGCGCGATCAATCGCCAGGTTCTCGGCCACGTCCACATGGTGGCAGCCCTGATAATAGCGACGGCCAGGGTAGCCTTCCGCATACTTGTTGGTCAGAACGGAGCCCTGGGCTTCGAGCACTGCGCGGCTGACAATATTTTCGGATGCGATCAGCTCAATCTGGCCTTGCTGGCGCTCAAGTTCGCCGGTCACAGAATTCAGAAGCTCTGGGTCGGTTTCAGACAGGTGGGAGGAAAAGAAACCTGGTTGGGTAAAACTAGTCATCGTTGGTGGGCCCTTACGAATATAGAGTAATAAATATGTCGGGTTTAACTTTATGCACCCAGTTTGTCGACCCGCCTTTGATGGCGGCCGCCCTCAAAATCGGTGGTCAGGAATGCATCCAGGCAATCAAGCGCCGTTTCGATACCGATCAGGCGTGCGCCAAGCGCGAGGACGTTCGCATCATTGTGCTGTCGCGACAGTTTGGCCATCAGGCCACTTTGGCACAGAGCCGCGCGGACGGCTGGATTGCGGTTGGCAGCGATCGAGATACCAATGCCCGAACCACAGATCAAAACACCGCGTTTGGCTTTACCGCTGGCGATGGCATCGCCCATCGCTGCGCCAAAATCAGGGTAATCAACGGAATCAGGGCCGTTCGTGCCCAGATCAAGCACATCAAAGCCACGATTAGCCAGTTCGGATTTCAGAGTTTCTTTCAGGTCAAAACCTGCATGATCGCAAGCAATTGCAATAGTCTCGGATGCCATTGTACGCCTCATCGGTATAGGGCCCGCAGCCGATGGCTGCGGCGGGAATTCGCGGCTTGATTATCATAGAAAAGGCCAGAACCCAAGCGCGCAAAAGGCGGCATGTATGAAATTCACTAATTCAACAAATAAGCGGAAGTATTACTTGGAGCATTTATAGTTAACCGTTTATTAACAAATAAATTGTGAATGAACAACCATTTGATGTTGTAATCGCAAACAAAATGCGGCAATAAAAACCCGAAAATATTAAGAAATTGGAGCATTGATTTAATGTCGGACAGTGACGCTTCCTCCGATTCAGGCGAAATTATGCTGGGCTTGGTAACAGACATTGTTGCCGCCTATGTCAGCAACAACACCGTTGAGTCAGGTGAACTGCCGGACGTCATCAAGACCGTCCATTCAACGCTTGCCGGCCTTGGAAACCAACCAGGCGCTGCTGCAGGCGGCAACCAGAAACCTGCGGTTCCTGTGAGCAAGTCATACACGAACGAGCATATCATCTGCCTCGAAGACGGCAAAAAGCTGAAAATGCTGAAACGCTACCTGAGAACACGTTTCGGTATGACACCGGAAGAATATCGCGCCAAATGGGGCCTGCCTGTGGACTATCCAATGGTTGCACCCAACTATGCTGCAAAGCGGTCTGAGTTCGCCAAGAAGATCGGCCTCGGCAAGAAACGCTAAGCTAGAATTATTCGAAACTCATGCTGGAAGGGGCGACTAGATGGTCAGCCCCTTTTTTGGTGCCCCGCCCTGTTTGGCGTCCCGCTCCATCACATAGCGTAGCTTGCGGACGGCAATGGCCTCCAGTTCCTTCTGGCTGGCCCGTGGATCACCGACAATCTGAACTTCACGGCCCGTGCGAGCGCAGACAGCGCTGACCCGTATCGAGTTACCGACACGAACAAATTCAATAATGATGTTGTCAGGTGAAGCCATCCGGCTTTTCCCCTTAGCCGACCTCGCGCTTCAGCTGGAGGCGCTGCCATACTTCGCCCAAGGCCGATACAAGCGCTTCCATGACATTGTCATCATGCAGCGGGCCTGGCGTGAAGCGAAGGCGTTCGGTCCCACGCGGAACCGTTGGGTAATTGATTGGCTGCACATAGATGCCATACTCATTAAGCAGCATGTCTGAGACATCCTTGCAGAGCACTGGGTCGCCGATGAAAACCGGCACAATGTGGCTTTCACTGTCCATCACTGGCAGGCTGGCTTCCTTCAGCAGGGATTTCAGCTTGGCTGCCCGTTCCTGGTGTTTTTCACGCTCTGCATTGCTGGCCTTGAGGTGACGGATGCTTGCGAGCGCACCGGCAGCCAGCACAGGGCTGAGTGCGGTGGTAAAGATAAAGCCGGAGGCGTAGCTGCGAACCACGTCCACCAGTGCTTTGGAGGCCGTGATATAGCCGCCCATAACGCCAAAGGCCTTGCCAAGGGTGCCTTCGATGATGGTCACGCGGTCGGCTACATTGTCACGCTCGGACACACCGCCGCCGCGTTTGCCGTAAAGG
>JBNKYQ010000283.1:0-3592 GCA_050300975.1 Kordiimonas sp. | reverse complement strand
CAGCTGGCCTGGAAGCTTCGGCAGGATGACCGCGTATTGGTGATGGAAAAAACCAACGCCCGCTATCTGGACGCTGACGCGATCCCTGACCCAATCGATATCGTGGTGTGTGACGCCAGCTTTATCTCGCTCAAGACCGTATTGCCGGCCGCCATGGCGCTGGTGAAGCCCGGTGGGCGGCTTATCGCGCTCATCAAGCCGCAGTTTGAGGTGGGGCGCGAGAATGTGGGCAAGGGCGGCGTGGTGCGCGACCCTGAGCTCCATACGGCCGTCTGCGAGGATATGCAGGCGTGGCTGAATGGTGAGATGGATGGCTGGACGGCGTGTGGCCTCACCGAAAGCCCGATCAAAGGCCCCGAGGGCAATATTGAATTCCTCCTGTATGGCGAGAAGGCCTGATGGCAAAAGCAGAAATTTTCGACGTTGAAATCACTTCCCTAGGCGCCCAGGGCGACGGGGTTGGCGAGCGGGAGGGCACACCTGTGTTCGTGCCCGGCACGGTTCCGGGCGACGTGGCGCGCGTGGCAGCAAAGGACGTGCGCCGGAACGGCATTTATGCAGACCTTCTTGAGGTCACACAGGAAAGCCCAGACCGTACAGCGCCTGCTTGCCGCCATTTCGGCACCTGCGGCGGGTGTCAGCTGCAGTTCCTGAAGGCAGATGTCTATGCCGCCTGGGTCAAGGACCGCACGGCCATGGCGCTGGCGCACCACGGCTTTGACGCGGCTTTGGTGAAGGATCCGATCATCACGCCGGCTGAAAGCCGCCGCCGGGTGGCGCTGAAAGCGCTCCGCGTAGCGTCAGGCGTGGTACTGGGTTTCAATGAGCGCCAGAGCCACCAAATTGTGGATGTGACGGAATGCCCCATCGCCCGGCCGGAACTCACGCGCCTGTTCGAGCCCCTGAGGGCGCTGCTTGCGGCGATCCTGCCGCAGCGCATGGCCGCGACTGTGCATATGACCGTGACGGCCTCCGGCGTTGACCTGCTGGTCGATGCCGCCAAGGCCCTTGACCTGGCGGACCGCGAAGCGCTTGTTGATTTCGCCAACACCCATGATATCGCCGCCGTTCACTGGCAGGACCAGGGCTTCCTGGACCCAGTCGCCATCCGGCGTGAGGCCGTGATGGACTTCTGCGGTGCTCGTGTACCGCTGCCGCCCGCTGCCTTTATCCAGGCATCGGATGAGGGCGAGGCGGCGCTTGTGAAGGCTGTGGTGGACGCCTGCGCGGGCTATGGCCGGGTGGCGGACCTTTTCTCGGGCATTGGCACCTTCACCTTCCCGCTGGCACGCGACCATCAGGTGCTGGCGGCTGAAGGCGCCAAGAATGCGCTGGATGCCATGCAGGCTGCCGCCAATGTGGCCACAGGCTTCAAGCAGATCGTGCCAAAGCACCGGGACCTGTTCCGCAGGCCGCTCTCGACCAAGGAACTTGAAATGTTCGAAGCCGTGGTCTTCGATCCGCCGCGGGCAGGGGCCAAGGACCAGGTGGAACAACTAGCGGGATCGACCGTTTCCCGCATTGTAGCGGTATCGTGCAATCCCAACACATTCAGCCGGGACGCCCGTACGCTGGCCGATGGCGGCTATGAGCTTGAAAGCGTCCAGCCGGTTGACCAGTTCCTGTGGTCACCCCATATGGAGCTTGTAGGTATTTTCTCAAGAAAATAAAATAAAGCACTGTTTAATATATGAAAATTAAGACTGAATTTTTGGTTTCTGTTACGGCCATGGTCACGGCTGTGGCGGCTGTTGTTGTGGCGATTGTCCAGACCCAGGTGATGCATGACGAAGCGATGATGGAGCGCGAACATGCGCGCCTGTCGGTGCTGCCAAGCATTGAGGTCTATACCCATAACCATACAGCCGAGGCAGAGGGAAAGTTCCGCATCGGTTTGGTCAACCAGGGCATTGGCCCCGCCGTCATCGAAGGTTTTGTCATAAAGCTGGATAAGAAGCCCATCCATAGCTGGGCTGCTTTTGTTGGTGAGGGCACAGAGGGCGTTCTTTCAATTACGGGGCCTGACAGGAATGTCCCGACTGTTATCCAGACGGATATTGATGCGGGGCTGTTCCTTCCCGCCGGGGAGCGCCTTGCGCCGCTTCAGCTGGAAGGCGGCGAAGAGGTTGGCACGCTGCTGCGTAACCTGGCGGACCGGCTCGATATCAAGGTCTGCTACTGCTCGCTCTATCAGGAATGCTGGGTTTCTGCTCTGCAGGAAGCCAGACCAGCGCCAGTCAACAGCTGCAAGGTCTATGGAGACCAGTTTTTCCGCAACGATGGCTAACGAGCGGGCTCGCGCACCGGTATTGACCTGAGTCAATGCGTGTATGGCGCAGTCCTGCTAGTATCCTCCTAACCGAAAGGGGGTTGCTATGTTTGAGAAACCATCTCTGATACTGCGTGTCGCCATTGGCAAAACGGTCGGGTTTGTGTTTGGCCTGATCGGATTTTTCATTCTTCCCGTCATGAGCCCGGATGTGGGCATGATGGATCGCCTCGGGGTTCTATTCTGGTACGGAACGCTGGGGGCGATTGTTGGCATGTTTGGCGTAATGACCTACCACCCGGTCTTGAAAATGCCCATGCCCTGGTGGTTCCGCTCCGGCTTTATGGGGGCATGGATGAACTTTGTGCTGACGCTGTTCATGTATGACCGGTTCGCCGCCATGATGACCGGCTACTTCGGTCCATCCGCGCCCTCGCCCTGGTGGATGATCCTCGAAGGCGCAGGCGTAGGCCTTGTATGCGGCTATCTCGCCACCCGCTTCGGCGGCGAAGGCAAGGAACTGGTGGGACGTTAGGGCGCGGCAAGCGACGCCACGAAACTTCTGACCGCTGTGGCAGATATGGCCGGGATTTCTTCCATCGGGATATGGCCGATGTTGGGGAAGGTCACCATTTTGGACCCTTCGATCCGCTCGTTGAGGATTTGCCCCACTTCCATCGGGATCAGGCTGTCGGCCTCGCCCCACATTATGAGCGTCGGCAGCTTGATCTTGGCCACATCAAGGTCTGTCCGGCCGCCGCTGCGGTACCAGGCGAAGCGGATGCCCGTGGCGCGGCGGTTGCCCGGGTGGCGCGCCAGCTCCCAGTAGCGGTCGACCATCGCGTCTGTGATCAGCGAAGGATCGACAATTGAGGTCTTCAGGCCTTCGGTAACAATGCTGCGTGGGGTGATATTCTCCAGAATCCAGTCACTGTACCAGTGACCAGCCAGATTGAAGGCCTTCGGGCGCTTGACCGGCACCTTGGTCACTTCGGGCGGGTTGACGCCAGCCGCGTCCACCAGAACGATGCCGGCCAGCTTGTCACTGTGCGCCAGCGCGTAGGCAAGGGTTACGCCGCCGCCCATCGAATTGCCGCCCAGAATGAAATTCTGAAGATCGAGCGCTGTGGCAAACTCGTCCACGAAAGCCACCATACCGCCATAAGTATAATCGTCCGCAGGTGTTGGGCCCGCCAGGCCATGGCCGGGCAGGTCAACGGTGACAATGAAATGGTCCGCTTCAAGCGCGTCCACCCAGCCTTCCCAAGTATGGAGCGAGGCGTTGGAGCCGTGCAGCAGAACGATTGTCCGGCCCGCTGCGTT
>JBNKYQ010000282.1:0-3607 GCA_050300975.1 Kordiimonas sp. | reverse complement strand
CCAAAAAAGGCCATTCCCCGCCTGCGCATTCCAGCGCACCGCCAACGCTACCGCAAATGCTGTCGCGGCACGGGATAACCTCGACGGGAACATCATACCCCGCCTGGATGCCCGGACATGATTCCGTCAGTTTAGCTGCATCATCAAAAACGATCACAACGCGCTTGACCGCCCGGGATTGCACCAGTGAGTCCACAACACGTTCAACCATGGGCTTTCCGCAAATGGGCACCAGAGCCTTATACTGACCGCCAAAAATCGCGGCGACAGGGTCAGTGCTGCAGCGTGTCCCGGCCAACACAACAGCCGTAAATTCCCGCTCAACAGAAGCGGTTTCAGACGACTGGTTCACTGTAACGGATTGATTGGGTTGGTTTGCAGCCTCAAACTCATACATGGCCATTTCTTTCATGCCCGGACATTCCCCCTGATACCCCTTTGAACCTAACAGCCATTTCTGGCTGAGCTTCCCGGTCCTCCCAAACCGGTGGCCCGCAAGCGGGCCGACCACAATTTGTATAGGAGCTGTCATGCAAAAGCAATGTTTGTGACCCAAGCGCGTCACAAAGACGCAGGGAAAAACAATCTGTTTTCAAGGTATAAAACTTAGGATTCCTGCAGTTTCGGTGCCCAGAGGCTGACCCAGAAACCGGCAACCAACCAGCCAAAGATGATGTCCGACGGCCAATGGACACCGAGATAAATCCGGCTCAGGCCGATCCCCATAAAGAGAAGGAAAATACAGGCTGTGAATGCGCGGTTGCGGAGACCATCAAAATAGAGCCTTGCGAGCAACATGAGAGAGAGGAAGACAGCTGCCGAACGAAGAGCATGGCCACTGGGGAAGCTGGCACTGGAAGCATGGACAATATGCTCGGCGATATCAGGGCGTGCGCGCCCAAACGCGGCCTTCAGGATGGCAGACAGCAGGAAAGACCCACCCGCCATAACAAGGAAATAGAGCGCAGCACTGCGCTGCTTTCGGGAGAGCAGCCAACCGATAGTGGTCAGGCACAGAATAATCAACGTCAGGGTATCGCCAACGTGTGTCAGCCCCAGCACTGCCTGCTCAACCCAGCCCGGGCCGATTGGGTCGGTGCCAGCCGCATCTGCGCGAAAGGCCATGACGCCCGCATGATCGAATCCCTCAAGTATGCCGGAGAATGTCAGCCCAACCCAGCCAACACACAAGACAAGGAACATAAGTGGCCAGCGATAGGCCTGAAGCCAGGATGTCTGTGATTGTTCCATCATGAATGCCCTCCCCGGTCTGACTGTCGGCCTATCTATAGAGCTTGCTCCGGGTAAAAACAAAGATATTCGGGTTCATGATCTGCTGCTGCACCGCCCAGAAACGGTCGGTCGCGATGATATCCGCCCCCAGGCTCAGGATATCCAGATACCGCCGGTCATTACCCGAGCGGCTGATCTGACCGTCGATGGAATACCCAGGATTGCCCAGCGTCCCGACGATAACCCGCCAGCCCCGGTCATGGAGCATCTGGTAGAAATCCCTCTGAACCAGGCTGGTCCCAGTCCAGGCGATGATCATCTCAGGCTTTAGCCCACTCGCCTCCACAGCCGCCAGTTCTTCCGCGTTTCGCATGGTCACGGTCTGCATCATCGCGGGCGCAATGGCTTGATAGGCAATCGCCTGGTCCAGTGAATAGGTGATAACAACAGCATAGTCTGAGGCTCCGGCTTCCTCCACCTCCCGGACCACAGCCCGAAAGTCAGTGCCTGACTTGATGTCGAGCGTCAAAATGGCGCGTCCGGCCGCCCACTTTAGTGCGTCAAGAAGTCTGGGCACACGGTGGCCAGTCTGCCGGCCGTCAGCGTCCACGAGCGTCAGTTGTGCAACATCGGCCCAAACGGCTTGGGCAACATCGCCTTTACCCGTCGTCGTGCGGTCAAATGTGTTGTCATGCATCAAGATAAGCGTGCCGTCCGCAAGCTGGGCTACATCCACTTCCATTAGCCCGGGGCCATAGCGCAGCGCATTCTGCATGCCCTCGATCGAGTTTTCGGCGAATCCTGGCGCAGGCCCTCCACGGTGGTGGCTGATCAGCGGGATGCGCATCGGATGCCAGCGGAAGAAGTCCTGAAGCCCGCCAGGTGGGATCTCCAGGTAATAGTAACTGTCGCCAACCGGTTGGGGAACGTCCTCCGCCCACCCGTTTGGTGCCGGCCAAAAGGCTGCAAGCAGGAATGCGAGAGAGAGGAACCGTTTAATCATCAGAATATCGTCCTTCAAAGGGTTGACCCAGGCGGCCCAAGACACGAATGTGTGCGGGCGGCAACAAACAGTTCAAGGGTAGGCCTCTTATGTCAAGAAATGCATCAAATGCAGATTATTCCGTCGACGACCTTCTGGAGATCATGCGCAAGCTTCGGGACCCGGATGGCGGCTGCCCCTGGGACCTGGAACAGACGTTTGAAACCATTGTGCCGCATACGATTGAGGAAGCCTATGAGGTGGACGAAGCCATCCGGCACGGGGACATGGAATCACTGAAGGACGAGCTCGGCGACCTGATGTTCCAGGTGGTGTTTCATGCACAGATGGCCAAGGAAGCGGACCATTTTACCTTCGGCGATGTGATCAACGCAATTTCAGACAAAATGGTACGCCGCCACCCCCATGTGTTTGGTGATGCCACCATAGAGACCGCGGATGCGCAAACAGTCGCCTGGGAAGAACAAAAGGCTAATGAACGACAGAAGAAGGCGGACAAGCACGGCAAAACCGCTTCGGTGCTTGACGGTGTCTCCATCAGCCTCCCTTCCCTCCTTCGGGCCATGAAGCTTCAGAAGCGGGCCGCCCGGGTTGGGTTCGACTGGCCTGAAACGGCCTGCGTGCTTGATAAGATGCAGGAAGAGGCCGCGGAGCTGGTGGAGGAATACAAGAAAGGCACCGACAAGAACCGCCTAAAGGAAGAATTCGGCGACCTTCTGTTCGTGATGGCCAACCTGGCGCGCCATATGGATATTGATCCGGAAGAAGCCTTGCGCGGCGGCAACGCCAAGTTCGAGCGGCGCTTTCACCGGATTGAGGCTTTGCTGGCAGAGGCCGGTAAAGAGCCGTCACAGTCTACGCTTGAGGAAATGGACCGTCTTTGGGATCAGGCCAAGGCGGAAGAAAAGCAGCGGGGCTAGCCCGCCACCCTTATCTTGTTTTCGCGGTGTATTTCGCCCACGCGACCGGGTCCACGGTAAATGAGTAGCTAACGCCCTGCTCGCCGTGCTCTTCGCTCAGGATCTTCGCGTTGGCATGTAGCCAAGCCTGAGTCGCGCCGTCACTATAGGGAACTGTCAGTTCCACCCGGTGGTCCTGCGCGCTCAATATCTGGTCAATTGCTGTGATCAGCGTTTCGCAGCCCTCGCCCGTTAGCCCCGAGAGGGCCACAACCCGATCCTGGCGATCCGCCTTGTTCATGGCGGCCTGGCGCTTTTCTTCGCTCAGCAAATCAGCCTTATTGAGGGCCTCAATGATCGGCGTGCCTTCGGCGTCACATGTGGCGCCGAGGGGATACCTGGTAAACCCCATGCGCCTCTCCCTTGGCCTCTGCGCCGCCATTTTCGTCGGGCTTTTCCTGTCAGCCTGCTC
>JBNKYQ010000281.1:0-3611 GCA_050300975.1 Kordiimonas sp. | reverse complement strand
GATCGGGATGTTCCTGTAGAGATAGGCTTCAAGGGCTTCGGGGCTTTTCATCGGCAGGGCTCGCTGTTTGTTATACGGCCCCAGCTTCCGGATTTTGGGCCTGATGGCAAGTCCCTAGTGCACGCCTTCACTGAGGCAGCGCCGAATCTCACTCAGGAAGGCCCGTCTGTCGATCGGCTTGCCCACGTAACCCTGCATGCCTCCCGCTTTCAGGTTATCTACCACGCCGACTACCGCGTGGGCCGTGAAAGCAATCGCCGGCACGTCCGCGGTCCAGCCGCCAAGCGCTCGGATGTCCTTCAGTGTTTCCAAGCCGTCTTTGCCAGGCATGTTGATATCCATCAGGAAGATATCGGGCGCCCCGCCACCGTCTTTGTGCAGAGCTGCGACATGATCAATCATCTCTTCGCCGCTTGAGAGTATGGTGACATCAAAGCCTTCGCTGTCGCACAGTTTCTTGAGCACGGCGCGGTTGACCGGGTTGTCATCCACAGCCACCAGCTTCAGTCCCGTGAGGTCACGGTCCGCTGGGTCAGCAGATGCTTCCGCCTCGCCCAGTGGTGGCGCCGCCTCGTCAAGCCGCACCGTGACAATGAAGGTCGCGCCCTTTCCCGGCGTGCTTTCAACAGCGATCCAGCCTTTCATCAGCTGGATCAATTCCCGCGTGATGGCGAGCCCAAGGCCTGTTGATTTGCCCGTGGTCTGGTTCTCCTTCACGGTTTCGAACCGGTCGAACAGGCGGGCCTGTGCATCCTTCGGGATGCCCTTGCCCGTATCGCTGACGCGGATGGTGACCGAATGCTGGCCTTTTTCAACGGGGCGCCCGCTGGCTGACAGGGTCACCGACCCTTGATCAGTAAATTTGATCGCATTGCCGATCAGATTGATCAGGATCTGCCGAAGCGCCTTCTGGTCAATCTGCACCCAAAGGCCGTCTGGCAGATCGTTCTGAAGGGTGAGCTTCAGGTCTTTCTGGGCCGCGAGTGGTTCAAGGCTGAGGATGGTGCGGTCCAGGAGGGCGCCAAGGTCTGTCGGCTCCGGCTTCAACACGGTCTTGCCTGCCTCAATGCGCGACAGGTCAAGGATGTCATTCACCAGTTCCAGCATCATGTCGGCGGACTGGCGCGCCATGGTGACATAGGGTTTGCTGGACTGGGGTAGGTCTTCGCCAGCCAGGATGTCGAGCATACCGACAATGCCTGTCAGCGGGGTGCGGATTTCGTGGCTCATATTGGCCAGGAAATCGGATTTGGCGGCATTGGCTTTCTCAGCCTGCGTTTTGGCGGCCTCCAGGTCGTGGGTTCGTTCTTCCACGCGCTGCTCAAGGGTGCTGAAGGCCTCGGACAGGCGCCGGGCCATGCTGGCGGACGACCGCGCCAGCTGGTCAAGTTCGTTGATGCTGGCCTTGCCCTTCGTAATCTCGAGCTGCGCTGATGAAAATTTTCCGCGGGCGAGGTTCTGATTGTGGCGCACCAGCGCCCTGAGTGGGTTCACAATATCAGACCTGATGGCAAACAGAAGGCTCGCGAGTGCGAGCAACAGACCGGCAAAGCCTACGTAAAGCAGGATGCTTGCGCTGTCACGGGCATCCGCCATGATCTGGTCCTGCGGGTAGGCGGTAACGAAATACCAGCCCGGTCCCTTGATGCGGCCAACCGCGACATAGAAATCATTGGACGCTGTGGTGGCTACGAAATCATCTTCGCTCGTGTGCTCCTGGATGACAGCGTATATCTCCTTGAGCTCAACGCTGTCTGACGTGGCGATATCAAGCTGCCTGTCGTTGGCCTGGCCCTGCCGGGTAAGCTTCGGGTGTGCGATCAGCTTGCCGTCAGCGGTAATAATCATGTTTGTGGCGCCATCGGGGACGTCCGAAATGGCATTTTCCAAAAGCTTGTCCAGAAGGATGCTGCTGCCCCAGGCGCCAATATGTGCGCCGTCCATATAGACCGGGCTGTGGCAGCCAGTGGTCCATGTTGTGCCTGTCTGGTCATAGATGATGGGCCTGAGGCTTGTGCAGCGCATCTGGCCGTCCGGGTTGTTTGCGGGCAGCGTGATCTGTACCAGTTCCTGGGAAGAAAAATCGAAGGAGGCCGGCGCTTCCTTGCGGTAGAACATCAGCCTGTCCGGGCGCGAGGGCGCGTGGATCAGCAGCATGTTGTTTGGCGTGAAGAAATAAAGGCTTGGCAGGTCGCGGAACTGGGCTTGGCCCACCTGGTAGGCCGTCAGGAAGGCGGTCAACAGGGTGCGTTTTTCCTGAATGGTGAGATTTTCGCCATTCTTGATAAAGGCTCCCATGCCGCTGATACGCCCAACGGGCCCAAGGGGGGCGCCGTCAAAAAGGAAATCAGCCGACCGCCTGGTGCCGTCTGCCTGAAGGGGGAAATAGCGGTCGAAGGTCTCATCTATTGCATCATTATCCAGCGCAGGCGCCGCCAGCGCCTGAAGAAAGCTTTCCGATGCCTGGGCGTGCGCCTTTTGGATGGTCTGGAAAATCTGGCCTTCCCGGGCTGCCCGTTCCTTGATGAAGACCTTGAGCTCATCCAGCTTGTTGCGCTCAAGCGCCTGGCTGATGATCAGGAAGCCCCCAATGGTGACGAAGCCGATAACCAAGGCAATCCGCCAGCCCAGGCCCAACAGGGCAGAATAGGCGAGAGATCTTTTGAACCGTCTGAATTTGTACACGACACCGAACCATATTGTCGCCCCCAGAGCGCAGGATGATTTTGCAGCCTATGAGTTAACAAACCAACAAAAAATTGACCTTGTGTGCGCGATCTTTCAAGCTGGGCACGCAATTCAGGGGAGGGACTGCATATGGCTGACAATTCGCCCACGGGCGACAGGGAAAACCGGCAGGCTTATTGGCGCGCCAATCTGAAGCTGCTGGCTGTTTTGCTGGCAATCTGGTTCGTTGTGTCGTTTGGATTCGGCATCTTGCTTGAGGATTGGCTGAACCAGTTCAACCTGTTCGGCTTCAAGCTTGGCTTTTGGTTCGCGCAGCAGGGTTCCATCTTCACCTTTGTGATCCTGATCTTCGTCTATGCGTTCCGCATGCGGACGCTGGACCGCCGTTTCGGTGTGGGGGACTGAGCCATGGATGCACAAACCCTGACCTACCTGTTCGTTGGCGCCTCCTTCGCGCTTTATATCGGCATCGCCGTTTGGTCGCGGGTGGCCAATACCAGCGAATTTTATGTGGCGGGCACGGGCGTGCACCCGGTGCTGAACGGCATGGCAACGGCCGCCGACTGGATGAGCGCGGCGTCTTTCATTTCGATGGCCGGCCTGATCGCCTTCCTGGGCTATGACGGCAGCGTCTACCTTATGGGCTGGACCGGCGGCTATGTGCTTCTGGCCCTGCTGCTGGCGCCGTACCTTCGGAAATACGGCAAGTTCACTGTGCCGGAATTTATCGGTGACCGATATTATTCCGATGCCGCTCGTTTGGTGGCCGTGCTGTGCCTGATTTTCATCAGCTTCACTTATGTGGCGGGCCAGATGCGCGGCGTGGGTATTGTTTTTTCCCGCTTCCTTGAAGTGGAAGTGGATATGGGCGTGATCATCGGCATGGCGATTGTGTTCATGTATGCCGTCCTTGGCGGTATGAA
>JBNKYQ010000280.1:0-3637 GCA_050300975.1 Kordiimonas sp. | reverse complement strand
CCGGTCGCAGCAGGAAAAACAGGCTGACGGCTGCAACCGCAATAAGGGTGAAATCCATGGGTGTCACGTGTGCCTGCCTGTTCCTGTTCGCCGTGGCGTCATGCATCACCGGCTTCTGAGCAAGACCATATCGTCACGAAGGCGGCAAGCGTTAAATTGCCGCAGACAAGGCTATAACCTGTCCCATGCGGGCAGGCTGGTCAACAAGGGGGATGATTTGGTCAGCGGAAGGCCGGGCCGTGCGCCCAGGCCGCCAGGGAATAGCGCCGCCCGTGTGTTACCGGGGTCACCCGGTGCAGCACATAGCTTGGAAAGGCGGTCAAGGCGCCGCGGGCGCGCGGCTGAGCGGCGGGCGTGCCGTCCGCGTTCGTTTCAAGCGCGCCGCCTTCATAGTCGGATGGGTCTGAAAGCTGTAGCACCAGGCTGAGCTTGCGGCTGGCATTCACGCCCTTGCGGCCAATATCGATATGCCAGTCATAGAAATCGCCACATTCAGGCGCGCCGTCATACCGGAGCAGCTGGAAGCCCTCGTCAAAGCCCGCTAGGGCAAAATCGAACCAGCGCCGGTTGAGGTGCGCGAGGCCCTCGATCAGGCGGTCCGTAAGCCAGGGAAGCGTATCGTCATCAAGCCACAGCGTGCTGGCGGACCGGATGCCCGATACCATCACCCCGCCCGTCAGGCGCCCGGGGGCCATGCCCTCGGCCTCGCCAAAAGCGGTCAGGCGCGCGCATTCCTCAGCCGTCAGGAAGTCCGGCAGGGTAACAACCGTTTCCTTTGCTGCAACAGCGGGCGCAAAGCCGATATCGCCGCGGGGGGTCATCGCCTCAATAGTCCAGATCATACATGTCGATCAGCTCGGCGACGTCGCCAACACTGACGCGATATTTCTGGGCAATCTGGCCCATGGTCCGGCCGCGCTGCAGCGCAGCCGCAAGCGTTGCTTCATCGATAGGCCATTCGTCATCATACTGGTCGCCATAGGAAGAATGATCCTCCAGCCCCAGTTCATCATCAAAATATCCAGCCCGGACCATTTCTGTTCTCCTGATGGGCCGCGGCCCGAATAGGAAACCTGTCTTTTGTCCTTCTGCGCTTGCTCTTTTCATTTGAAAAGCGGATAAATGTGATAGTTGATATCGAATAATCCGATACTTGGAGCCATCATGGATATCATTCAGGCGCGAACCTTCCTTGCGGTTCTGGAAACCGGCACCTTCCTGGGCGCCGCCGACCGGGTGAATGTGGCGCAATCCACCGTCAGCAGCCGCATCAAGGCGCTCGAGGAAATGCTGGGGCAGGAGCTTTTCGTGCGCAACAAAACGGGCGCCACGCCCACGCGCGCCGGGCTTGCTTTCGCCCGCCATGCCCGCGCCATCCAGCGCCAGTGGGACCAGGCCAAGCTGGCGGTTGCCCTGCCCGAAGGCCAGAAGACGCTCCTGACCATCGGCGGCCAGCCCAGCCTGTGGGACGGCTTCCTGTTGCACTGGCTGCCCTGGATGCGCGAAAACGCCACTGAAATTGCCATTCGCGCCCAGATGATCGCCTCCTCAAGCCTGTTGATGCAGCAGCTGATGGACGACACGCTTGATGTTATCGTCCTCTATCGGCCTGAAGCCCGCCCGGGGGTTGAAATCCGCCAGATTTTTGAAGAACAGCTGGTTCTTGTCAGCAGCGACACAGCGCCCAGTGCGCAGGCGTCCACTGAGTATGTCTATGTTGACTGGGGCCCCGAGTTTGAGGCCGACCACGCGCTGAACTTCCCGGATATCGCCACACCGAACCTGAATTTGAACGTGGGGTCGCTCGGGATCTCCTTCCTCCTCAACACCCCTGCCGCGGGCTATTTCCCCTTGCGGATCGCGGCGCCCTACCTGAAGGCAGGCACGCTCACACGGGTTCCGGACGCCCCCATATTCACCTATCCGGTCTATGCGGCCTTCCCCGAAGACCGCGACAATGCGCTGGTCGACACAGTGCTACGTGGCCTCAGGCAGATTGCCTCGCAAAGCAGCGACTTGGGCGAGATTCGCCCCTGATGGCACACGCAGGCGATACACAACCTTAAATTTCCTCTTTCTCGCCGAGAATATGTATAACGTTTGCGGCCCTAGGGCCTTTTTCCTATAGTGAACCGCCTCAAAAGGGGGGCAATTCAATATGTTAGGGGTCTTTGCCGTGCCACGCATCCGCCACGCCAGTCTTCCATTCCTGTTTGCTTCGGTCATGGCGCCCGGCGTGGCAACTCCTGCCGTTGGCGCGGAAGCGGAAGGCCCCGTTGAAGAGATCATGGTGCATGCCCGCAAGCGCGAACAGACCCTCACCGACACGCCGGTATCGATCAGCGTTGTTGGCGCCCGCGCCATTGAAGACTGGACGCTGGCCTCGCTTGAAGACCTGGAGCTGGCGGTCCCAAACCTCAGGACTGCAGCCCAGTATGTCTATGCCAACACCATATCGCTGCGCGGCGTGGGTACCTACAGCCGTAATATCGGTTTCGACGAGCGGGTCGGCCTTTACCTGGACGGGATATATCTGGGGCCGTCCTACGGCCTCAACCAAACGCTTCTGGATGTCGGCCAGGTGGAGGTGATGCGCGGGCCGCAAGGCACTTTCTTTGGCCGCAATGCCATTGCCGGCGCCGTGACGCTGATGAGCGCCAAGCCGGGCGCGGACACAGCCGGGCGGGTGCTGGCGCGCTATGGCCGGTTCGATACGCGCACGTTTGAAGGTCGGCTCAATATGCCGCTGTCGGACACGCTGTTCGCCAGCCTCTCAGGCAGCCTGAACAAGCGCGACGGCCTGACCACAAACATCTATGACGGCTCCAGGATCGGCGACCGCAACCGCAACAGCCTGCGGGCCCAGCTCCTCTATTCTCCGAATGATCGGTTCGAAGCGCACCTGAGCGTGGACCGGAACGAGATTGACGAAAACATGCTGATCGGTGATCCGAACACGGACACGTTCGGCATTTTCCCGGATGCGGCGGCCCCTGCGCCGTTCGAGGTGGATTTCAATGTCGCGCCAACCCAGAAAGTGGTCACCAAAGGCGCGGGGCTGACCCTCAGCTGGACGCTTGACGGCGGCATGGAACTCAAGTCGCTGACAGGCCTGCGCTCGACCGACGCGGGTCATCATTATGATACCGACTATAGCAGCATCGATATCCTCTATGCCGACTATACCGAAGACTATCATCATGCCTCGCAGGAACTGCGGCTGACCTCGCCAGAGGACAGCGGGCCTTTGGGCTATGTGCTTGGGGTCACCTATCTGGACCAGACAGGCAAGACGGACCGGCACGCCATCGGGGGCGCCGCCGCTTTCATCCTGGGGGCCGCAGAAGGCGCTGACATAGCCAGCGTTGGCCGCGTGGACACAAAAGCCTGGGGCCTATACGGCAGCCTGGACTATGAGTTCAGCGACACGCTCACCTTCTCAGCCGGGCTCAGGTGGTCAAGCGACAAGAAAAGCGTCGACTGGAGCATCGACTCGTTGGGCGCGCCCGCCTTCCAGTTGGCGACCGGGACGCTGGTTGATGACCGCCGCGATACGGACATTTCTCCCACCCTCAGCCTGAGCTATGCAGCAACAGATGATTTCACCGCCTTCCTGCGCTACGGCGAAGGCTTCAAA
>JBNKYQ010000279.1:0-3643 GCA_050300975.1 Kordiimonas sp. | reverse complement strand
GGGTCGAGCCAGACGTTGCCGCTTTCGGTCTTTCCGAACTTCCCCCCGTCCGCCTTGGTGATGAGCGGACAGGTCAGGGCAAAGGCTTCGCCGCCTTCCTTGCGGCGGATCAGCTCTGTCCCGGTGGTGATATTCCCCCACTGGTCCGACCCACCCATCTGCAGCACGCAATCGTGGCGGCCAGCAAGCTCCATGAAGTCATAGGCCTGCAGGATCATATAGTTGAACTCAAGGAACGTCAGGGGCTGTTCGCGCTCAAGGCGGAGCTTCACGCTATCAAACGTCATCATGCGGTTGATGGTAAAGTGCGGGCCGATCTCGCGCAGGAACGGAATATAATGCAGGTCATCCAGCCAGTCGCCGTTATTGACCATCACTGCGTCCGTGGCGCCGTCGCCGAAGGTCAATAGCTGGTCGAAGATGGTGCGAATGCCGGCCATATTGTCCTGAATGATCTCATCGGTCATCAGTTGGCGGCTCTCATCGCGGCCCGAAGGGTCACCGATCCTGGAGGTGCCACCACCCATCAGAACGATCGGCTTGTGGCCGGTTTTCTGAAGCCAACGCAGCATCATGATCTGGACAAGGCTGCCAACGTGAAGCGACCGCGCGGTGCAGTCGAAGCCGATATAGGCAGAAATCGGGCCTTCAGACATTTTGGCGTCCAAAGCCTCCAGGTCGGTCGCCTGGTGGATAAAGTCCCTTTCGGTCAGGACTTGAAGAAATTCCGATTTCAAGTTGGTCATTGATCTGGTCCAAATAGATGATGTAGTGCGAATAAAAATATTTAAGAGCGGGCTGATGTAGCATACGGTGGCGGGAAGGCAAAGCCCCAACCGGGCTGAAAAGCGTAGGAGACAGGTGTTTTATGTCAGTTTTGGGTGAACCGGGCGAAATCAAATGTGTGATCGGCCTGATGAGCGGTACATCGATGGACGGTATCGACGCTGCCATGATCTATACCGACGGTGTTCGGATCGAACGTCTGGGCCCTTCGCTGACACTGCCATACACCCCCGAAATGCGCGCGCAGGTAAAGGAATGCCTGTCCCTGGCGGCAGGATGCTCCAGCCCCGAAAACCCACCCGAAGCCATCAAGCAACTGGATGATGATTTGGCTGACTGGCACGCGGAAGCTGTGTTCGAGCTTCTTGATGTCACAGGCCAGAGCCCGGATGAAGTCGACCTCGTCGGCTTTCACGGCCAGACCCTGACCCACCGGCCAGACCGGGGCTGGACGTGGCAGCTTGGGGATGGCGGCAGGCTCGCGGGGCTTACCGGTATCAAAGTGGTGAATGACTTCCGCACGGCTGATGTGGCTGCGGGCGGCGAGGGGGCGCCACTGGTGCCGCTCTATCACGCTGCACTTCTGGCGCGCGCCCGGCGTCACAACGTGGTTGCCGTGCTGAACATCGGCGGTGTGGCCAATGTCACTTGGGTGAAGTTCGGTGCCGAGGGCGAAGATCCCGAGATCATGGCATTCGACACTGGTCCCGGTAACGCCATGCTGGATGACTGGGCCGAAATCCACACCGGCAAACCTGTCGATACCGATGGTAATCTGGCGGCGCGCGGCCTGAGCCATGACGAAGTGGTGATGGGCCTGATGGCCTCTCCTTACTTCGACGAAAAACCACCTAAAACGCTGGACCGTGATGATTTCAACATTCAGGCTGTGCGCGGACTGTCGGCTGAAGACGGCGCTGCGACACTGACCAATTTCGTGGTGGAATCGGTGATTTCCGCCCAAAGCCATTTCCCGAGCCCGCCTGAGGCCTGGTATGTGGCTGGGGGCGGCAGGCACAACCCGACCCTGATGCGGCGCCTCAGGCGCCGGCTGCCTGTGCTGGTGGACCCGGTGGAGGTGTTGGGCTGGCGCGGAGACGCCCTCGAAGCCGAAGCGTTCGCCTTCCTGGCTGCCCGCACTGTGCGGGGGCTGGCGCTGAGCCTGCCCAGCACGACAGGTTGCTCCGCGCCCACGCTGGGCGGTGTGGTTCATGAACCCCGGGGGCGGCGGCTGCGGCGCTGATCTGTCGTTTTTCATTGCTAGGTTGCGGCAATGTTCATAAATTGTGGGCAGCCAGGGGAAACGCTTATGCTGACAGAAAATGATTTTCAGCATTTTGTTGGGTATTGGAAATCGCTTGCGGAAGGCGCGGGCGGTGTTCCTGCGCGTTCAGCCATCCAGCTGCGCGATATCCCCCGTGTTGCCCCATACTTCTACCTGTTGCAGTGGCAGGGGCCGGGCACGATGACAGTGCGTTTGCTGGGCACGGCCCTTGACGCTTTCATCCCCGATCTGCAGGTCGGCGATGATTTCCTGGGCGTCTATCACGGTGCTGAAAAAGCCTTCTATAATGATGCCATGGGCCCGATCTGCTCACACCCTTGCGGCATGAACATTACGCGCCGGACCACCATGTCGAATGGCCACAATGTGGATATTCGGGGAGTTGGCTTGCCAGCGCGCGATGAAACGGGCGCCGTTTCCTTTCAGGTAGGGCTCACCGATACACCGGCACCTGATACGCCGCTTGGGTTTTCAAATGAATTCCAGCGCACGGGGTCCAGGATCTTGTCGCTTGATTATTTTGACCTTGGCTATGGCGTACCTAAAGAAAAACCGGCCCTGCCGCTTGCTGGCGAATAGGCCGGTTTCCCGAAAAACTTGATCTGATGCTGCTTAGTCGCCTGATGTCAGGCGCATGTTCAGATAGTTGTTCACTGATATCATCAGTTGGTTCAATTCACTTTCGAAGAAGTGGTTGGCGCCTTTGATGTTATCATGGTGAATGGTGATGGACTTCTGAGCCTTCAGCTTTTCGACCAGCTTCTGGACTGAAATTGGCGTCACCAGATCATCCTGGTCTGCCTGGATGATCAGGCCAGAGGACGGGCAGGGCGCCAGGAAGGAGAAGTCATAGAGGTTTGCGGGCGGCGCTACCGAAATGAAGCCTTTGATTTCCGGACGGCGCATCAGAAGCTGCATGCCGATCCAGGCACCAAAGGAGAAGCCGGCAATCCAGGTACCGGTTGAATTTTCATTCATCGACTGTAGCCAGTCGAGCGCCGCAGCTGCATCGGAAAGCTCGCCCGTGCCATTGTCGAATTCGCCCTGGCTGCGACCAACACCACGGAAGTTGAAGCGCAGGGTGGCGAAACCACGGTGGGCGAAGGCATGATACAGGTAATAGGTGACCTTGTTATCCATCGTGCCACCATATTGTGGATGAGGATGAAGGATCAGCGCTACAGGCGCAGTGTCGGTTTTACCAGGTTGATAACGGCCTTCGAGGCGACCAGCTGGTCCACTGAAAATGATTTCTGGCATTGACGATCTTTGTAAATCTTATGGTTAATGATGGCTTGTTGGGCACGTGCACCCATCATGTATCCTGATCCTCGTATATAGAGTTTTGGTACCGATTCGCAAGCAATCTCATGCGTTTGGTGAAAAATAGAATTGATTGGACCCCCCATAGGGCCTATGTGATGCCATTATGAAGCGCTTAGTTTACCTTGATTATAACGCCACCAGCCCAATCCGCGGCGAGGTGATAGACACTGTCACGGCTGCGATGCAGTCGGTGGGCAACCCGTCGTCTGTGCATGCCGCCGGGCGCGGCGCGCGGGCGAAGGTTGA
>JBNKYQ010000278.1:0-3660 GCA_050300975.1 Kordiimonas sp. | reverse complement strand
GGTGGCGGAAAGTCCTCCGGCTTGATGAGCTTCCTTAAAATCGGCGACCGTGCCGCAGGGGCGATCAAGTCAGGAGGCACCACCCGCCGCGCAGCCAAGATGGTGGTGGTGGACATTGACCACCCGGACATTGATGACTTCATCAACTGGAAAGTTGTTGAAGAACAAAAGGTTGCGGCGCTTGTTTCAGGTTCGAAACTGAACGAAATTCACCTCAACCGCATCATGAAGGCCTGCTATGAAGCCAAGCCTGACATGGGCGACAAGGCGTTCGAACCCAAAGAGAACAAGCTTCTCAAGAAGGAAATCATCGCCGCCCGCAAGGTGATGATCCCTGAAAACTACGTGCAGCGCGTGATCCAGTTTGCGAAACAAGGCTACACGTCAATTGACTTCAAAACCTACAACACGGACTGGGATTCGGACGCCTACCTGACGGTATCGGGCCAGAATTCCAACAACTCTATCCGCGTCACCGATGATTTCATGAAAGCTGTCAATGACGGCACTGAATGGAACCTCGTGAGCCGCACCGACGGTAGCGTTGCCCGCAAGGTGAACGCCAAGGACCTGTGGCGCGACGTGGGCCATGCGGCCTGGGCATGCGCAGACCCCGGTATCCAGTTCCACACCACGATCAACGACTGGCACACCTGTAAGGCTTCCGGCGATATCCGCGCGTCGAACCCATGTTCGGAATATATGTTCCTGGACGATACGGCCTGTAACCTGGCGTCCCTCAATCTGATGACCTTCCGTGCGAAGGACGGCAGCTTCAAGGTTGCTGACTTCAAGCACGCCTGTCGCCTGTGGACCATGGTGCTTGAGATTTCTGTCCTGATGGCTCAGTTCCCATCCAAGGAAATCGCCAAGCTCTCGTATGAGTTCCGCACGCTCGGCCTTGGTTTCGCCAACATCGGTGGCCTGCTCATGAGCCTCGGCATGTCCTACGACAGCGACGAAGGCCGCGCGCTCTGTGGCGCCATCACAGCGCTGATGACCGGTGAATCCTACGCAACATCCGCAGAAATGGCATCTGAGCTGGGGGCTTTCCCAAGCTACAAGAAAAACGCCGACCATATGCTGCGGGTTATCCGTAACCACCGTCGTGCCGCTTACGGCCAGGATGACGGCTACGAGAAACTCCACACCAAACCGGTTCCGCTAGATATCGAAAGCCTGACTGACCCAGCCATCGGCGTAGCCGCCGGCGAAGCCTGGGACCGCGCGCTTGAGATCGGTGAAGAACACGGTTTCCGTAACGCGCAGGCCACGGTGATTGCCCCAACCGGCACCATCGGCCTGGTGATGGACTGCGACACCACGGGCATTGAGCCTGACTTCGCGCTGGTGAAGTTCAAGAAGCTGGCCGGTGGTGGTTACTTCAAGATCATCAACCGTATCGTGCCGCAAGCCCTTGAGGTACTTGGCTACGACGGTGAAGAGATCAACGACATCACGCTTTATGCCGTGGGCCACAGCACCCTCAAGGACGCGCCAGGCGTGAACCATGAGACGCTGAAGGAACGTGGCTTCACAACGCGTGAAATCGAAGCGGTTGAAGCCCAGCTGAAGAACGCGTTCGACATCAAGTTCGTGTTCAACCAGTGGACGCTCGGCACCGATTTCTGCAAGGAAACGCTGGGCCTGACGGACGAGCAGCTCAACGACTATAATTTCGACCTTCTGGCCGCCATCGGCTTCGACCGGGAAGAAATCGCAGCCGCCAACCTCTTCTGCTGTGGTGCCATGACGCTTGAAGGTGCACCGCACCTGAAGGAAGTACACTATAATGTGTTCGATTGCGCCAACCCATGCGGCAAGATCGGCAAGCGGTCGCTTTCCTGGAAGAGCCATATCCACATGATGGCGGCGGCACAGCCGTTCATCTCTGGCGCCATCAGTAAAACCATCAACATGCCGAACTCGGCCGACGTTGATGACTGTATGGCGGCTTATGAGCTCAGCTGGTCGCTGGCCCTGAAGGCAAACGCGCTTTACCGCGACGGTTCGAAACTGAGCCAGCCGCTTAATGCCGCCCTTCTGGACGCCGAGGATCTTGAAGAAGATCTCGAGGAAATGAATGTGGCTGAGCGCGCCGAGGTGATCACCGAGCGGATCGTTGAGCGCATCGTTGAAGTTGAACGCGAAGCCAGCACCAAACGGAAGCGCCTGCCGGAGCGCCGCAAGGGTTACACCCAGAAAGCCATCGTTGGCGGCCACAAGGTTTACCTGCGGACCGGCGAATATGATGACGGCAGCGTGGGCGAGATCTTCATCGACATGCACAAGGAAGGCGCGGCCTTCCGGAGCCTGATGAACAACTTCGCCATCGCCATCTCCATCGGCCTCCAGTATGGCGTGCCGCTGGAGGAGTTCGTTGATGCCTTCACCTTCACGCGCTTCGAGCCATTCGGCCGCGTCGAAGGCAACGACACTATCAAGATGGCGACCTCGCTTCTCGACTATATCTTCCGCGAGCTGGCGATCTCCTACCTGGGCCGTGATGACCTGGCGCACGTGCAGCCTGCTGATCTGGCACCCGACACCACGGGTCGCGGCGACAGCGGCGACGGCCTGCCTGCAATGGACGAGGAAGTCACAGAGGCCCTTGAACGCGTTCAGAAATTCGCAAGCTCCGGCTATGTCCGTGGCAGCAACCTGGTGGTCCTGAAGGCTAAGGACACGAAGGAAACCAAAGAGTTGGAAACCGTCGCTGTTGCGACCGGCACCACCGGAGCCGCCAGCGTGTCTGTTGGCTCAGCCATGGCGAACGGGGCGACGGAAGCTACGGTTGATGCCCGGGTGGCTGCCCGGATGAAGGGATATGAAGGCGATGCCTGTGGCGAATGCGGAAACTTCACGCTCGTCCGCAACGGCACCTGCCTCAAGTGCGACACCTGCGGCGGCACCAGCGGCTGCAGCTAGGCACAAACAGCATTACCCCACCCACTAACCCGTCCCAGTGGGTGGATATCTCGGGGAAGGTTCTGCCTTCCCCAATTTTTTTGCTTGTTTCATATGCCCACTGGCCGGAACAGAGCCCCTACCCCGCGGTCGAAATTGCCTTGGACTTTCAACTTGTTGTTTCCACGGCCCCAACAGACGCCTATAGTATTGCCTGCAGCGCTGGAACCTTTACCAAATCTTTACTGGCAGGATGTTCAAGTGTCTGGAGTGCGAGGGGGGCTAGGCCCTGGCATATCTTGTGTTGTATCTTTTTTCGTGGAGCTGACGGTGGCCGACACGCTTGGAAGCAAGGTTTCTCCGATTGCGAACCCATCGGGCGATGGGGCGACGTCGTCCCGCATTGTCAATACCAGCGCGGTAGCAGAGCGCCTGCCTGTCGGTATCCTTGTTTGCGGTGTGACCACCGGCAACGTCATCGAAGCCCTGTTTATCAATGGATTCGCCCGCGAAGTGTTCGACCTGCGCGACGGGGCACAAGTGCCCTGCACGCTCGACAGCGTCTGGAGCGCCAGCGACAACCATGTGCTCGCCGGTCAGATCCTGGAAGTGTACCGCTCCGGTCGCAGTGCCAGCTTCGAATGGTCCATTCGGTCTGGCGCGCTTGAGCGTTTCCTGTCCTCGCACCTGTTGCCGCTAGAGGACCACGAAGGCCGCGTTTATCAGGTCATCTGCACCATCGAGGACCAAACA
>JBNKYQ010000277.1:0-3673 GCA_050300975.1 Kordiimonas sp. | reverse complement strand
GTATATCGGGCCGTGCCGCCAGCGGTTTTGCGCGGCTGTTTCTCTCTCACCCTCCGATCGAGGAGCGGATAGCCGCGTTGCGATCGGCGAGCCAGAGCTGATTTGAAAATTGTGGAGTCCGACGATGAAATATCTGCATACGATGGTTCGGGTGACGGACCTCGACGAATCGATGGATTTCTATTGTAACAAACTGGGGCTAATTGAGGTTGGCCGGAAAGAAGTGCCCGCTGGTCGCTTTACACTTGTATTCCTGGCAGCTCCCGGTGACGAAGAGGCACAGGTAGAGCTGACCTATAACTGGGACCCGGAAGAGTATGGCGCCGGTAGGAATTTTGGTCATTTGGCCTATGCGGTTGATGATATTTATGATATCTGTCAAAGGCTTATGGATAAGGGTGTAACCATTAACAGGCCGCCGCGTGATGGCAGAATGGCATTCGTGCGCAGCCCGGACAACATCTCTATTGAGCTTCTGCAAAAGGGAGATGCTCTCCCGTCGCGCGAGCCTTGGAGCAGTATGCCGAACACAGGCGAGTGGTAATAAAGACCAAAATAAACCGAATTCAGGACAAATTTTCGGGGTGTTAACCAAGTCTTTATTGTTCCACGCCTCAATAGTTGTCCTAGGGGACGCGTAAGGGGATAATCTTTGCAGCTTCACTGGTCTGACAGGATTTCGTTCAAGCTGGCACGTACCGCGGTGATCATTGCCTTCGCCGTTGGTCTGGTCTTGTCTGCTGGCCAGGTGTATCTCGATTATCTTGAAGAAGGCGGTATTCTCGATCAGAAGGTAAACAAGAGCCTCCAGGTGGCCGAGAAGGCGGCCACCCGTGCAGTGCTGATCCTCGATAGCGATCTGGCGCAGGAGGTGGTCTCTGGCCTCATGGAATATGAGTATGTGGCCGAGGCGGCGATCCTTGACGACCACGGCTCCATCCTTGCGGGTGACCAGGCTGACACCACCAATTTCGGCCCCGCCAGCGTGAACTATGCGCGCTTCTTCATTGATGATGTGAAAACCTATATTTTCCCACTCGACCTGCCTGACACCATGGCGGAGCGACCAGGCAGCCTGCGGGTGGTGATTGACCGCGCGGTGGGCCTGCAGCCTTTCTTCTCGCGGGCGGTGACCACTTTCCTGTCGGGCTTCGTGCGGAACTTGCTTCTGGTAATGCTGCTTTATTTCGCGTTCCACCAGGGGCTGACGAAGCCGCTGGCGCAGATCGTGGAGAAGATTTCTTCTATCAGCCCTGAACATCCGGGCGAACAGCGGATCGGTGTGCACAAGCGCCACAAGAAAGACGAACTGGGCCTGCTGGCTGGCCAGATCAACCTGGCGTTCGACGCCGTGCAGGTGCTCCTCGATAACCTCCGGTCGACCAACAAGGCGCTCTCGTCATCCGAGGAAGCGCTCAGGAAACGGTCGTGGGAGCTGGAACAGGAAGTCGAGCGCACGAAGAAAACCTCGATGGAGCTTATCGTCACCAAGGAGCAGGCAGAGGCCGCAAACCGCGCCAAGTCTGTGTTCCTCGCGAACGTGAGCCACGAGCTCAGGACGCCCCTCAATGCCATCATCGGTTTCTCGTCGATCATGGCAGACCAGATGTTCGGCCCGATCGGACACGAAAAATACCGCGAATACCTTCAGGATATCCGTTCCTCTTCCGAGCATCTTTCGGACGTGCTTGGCGAAGTGCTCGATCTGGCCAAGATCGAAGCCGGCCAGTTCAAGATGGAAGAGGAAGAGGTGGATATGAACAAACTCTTCCACGAAAGCCATGCGCTGGTCACGGGCCAGGCGCTGCAGAAGGGCTTCAAGATTGTCATGGACGTGCCGGACGGCCTGCCACAGGTCTATGGCGACCGCCTGCGCATCAAGCAAAGTGTTCTGAACCTGTTGTCGAATGCCGTCAAGTTCACGCCCGAAGGTCGTGGCAATGTAACGCTCAAATCCTGGATGGACGACACGGGCCGCATGGCAATCAAGGTGTCTGACCACGGGATAGGCATTCCTGAAGAAGAGCAGGAGCTTGTGTTCTCGCCCTTCATGCGGTCGGCTTCGGCGCTCAGCCGGTCTCACGAAGGCACGGGCCTTGGCCTGTCCCTTGTGAAAGCCTTCATCGATATGCACGGCGGTGACATTGAGCTTGAGAGCAAGGTGGACCACGGCACCAGCTTCAGCATTTTCATTCCGGCCAACAGGGTGCTGAATGCAGACGCGCAAGAAGCGCCTGAGCCTGCCGCCGACCAGTCTGCCTGATCAAAAGGGAATATCCATGAAACCGACTTTGATTGCTGCCCTGGCTTTGGGTCTCAGCCTGCCTGCGGGCGCCGCGGATGACCCGACCGACGTTGTCACCAAACTGTTTGACGCCATGCGGGCTGGCGATGGTGACGGCATCCGGGCGCTCGTGCTGCCAGACGCCAGGCTTGACCGGCTCAAGAAAGACGGCAGTTTGCATCAAAGCACCTTTGAAAAATGGGCCGCGTGGGTTGATACCCTGTCGCCTGGGCAGGCAGACGAACAGGTCTTTGGTGTTCGCTTGCTTCAGGCATCGGATGATCTGGCCACCGTTTGGGCGCCTTTCCAGGTGTCTTTCGATGGCAAAATGGTAGGTTGCGGCATCAACCAGTTTACGATGGCACGCGAGGTTTCGGGCTGGCGCATCGTTTACGGCATTGACCAGCCGACGGGTGAAGACTGCACTAAATTTCGTGAGAAGTTCGAGGGTCAGTAACCCAATATTCTGTGAACACCACCGAATGATCCAGTATTCCGTCATTCTTCACCGGGACGATCAGGCTTTCGGCGTTCTTGTGTTCCTTCTCGAACACCTGTGATTGGGTCGCGAATATCTTGCGGTGGTCGATAAGATATTGTCCGGCGATACGCCAGCGTTCGAACAGCGGTCCGGGCAGATTTTCGCGCCCTGTTTTGCCTGATATCTCGATCGTGGTCTCTGCAATTTCGCTGGCCAAAACCTTGGCGACAAAGTCGGTGACTTCCCCGTCGGTGATGAAGAACTCAAAGAAAGATGCGTGTCGAATGAAAGGGGCAAGTTTGGGCGCCGTCACGTGCGCGCGGTCCAGCATGCCATCTGGGCCCAGTCGTTCCTGTGTCCAGGCTAAGGCCTGTCGCAGAACGGGTCGGGTCAGCTCTTCGGCGCTGATGTAGCGAACTTCAACATTATCTGACAAAGGGTTAGGCACTGACTTCCCCATCCTCCCCAAAACTACGGCCAACAGTTTAGGCAGGGGCAGGCACCAAAGCAAGAACGGCGGCCTCCAAAAAGAAGCCGCCGTTCAGGATTGTTGCCGGTTGTCCTATCAGGCGGCGTCAAGCGCCTGCGAGAGGTCCGCGATCAGGTCGTCTGCGTTCTCGACGCCAACAGAAATCCGGAGCATGCTTTCGGTGATGCCAAGGCGCACCTTCACATCGTCCGGCACGTCGGCGTGGGTCATGGCAAACGGGTGCTCCATCAGGCTTTCGGTGCCGCCCAGGCTGACCGCCAGCTTGATGATCTGCAGGGCGTCCAGAACGCGGAAGGCTGCTGCTTCGTCGCCGTCGATATCGAAGGCGAACGTGGAGCCCGCTGCACCGCCACACTGGTCGCGGAAAATGTGATAGCTCGGGTGGTCTTCCTTGAGGAAGCCCAGATAATGCACTTTC
>JBNKYQ010000276.1:0-3712 GCA_050300975.1 Kordiimonas sp. | reverse complement strand
GCGTTTCTGTATGGCATCCAGGGCGGGCTTTCGGTGGAAGGGCAATCCTTCCCGACGCGCACGCTGGCAGTTCTGGCGAACGGCGATAGCGTCACCGTGCGCGGCAGGCCCGGCGCACGCTTCCTGATGATTGCCGGTGCGCCGATCGGTGAGCCCGTGGCACGCTACGGCCCCTTTGTGATGACCACCCGGGACGAGATCATGGCCACCCTTGACGACTGGAACAAAGGCACGTTCCTCAGCGCCGGGTAGGCCCAAATTCCCTCAGCAGCCAGCAGCGCGCTTCCCATGGCGCTGTTGGCACCCTCGCTGAAACAACTGGGGCCGCCGGTGATGAACCGGCAGCCCCTTTTTTGCAAGCCCCTGAGGCCGATATCTACCGCAGGATCGAGCGCAGGTGACGGGTCGCAAAGCTCAGCTTGGCAACCGTCAGGCCACCGGATGAGCTCAGGTCTTCGACCAGGCGCTTGGCCCGGATAATCCGGGTCTGCTGGTCCTTTGCCCAGGCTTTGGTGGCCTGCTTGGCTGTCATGTCGCCCGCCCCCATGCATACCGTGTTCACCAGATCGCGCTGCTGGTCGGACAGGTCCTCAAGCTCGGACCGGATGGACAGCAGGTCCCAGTGATCTTCCGGCGTGATACGGTCAGCGCGCTGGCGAAGCCAGTCAAAGCCGAGTTCATCCCCAAGCGCGAAGTGCACGGCCGCCACATAATCCACAGGCTTCTTGGCCTTCTTGGCCACCTGGATGATGTCAGGGCCGGACACAAGCACCTCGAAGCCGGATACGAAGGTCGCCAGGTCGTGGCCTACTTTCATCGCCTTGAAGGAATCACGGCGGTAGACGAAGGCTTCCTGCGCGGGTTCCGAAAGGATCGACTGGTTGATCGCGAACAGATCCTTGACCGGCTCCTTGAAGGCCTTGACCATTTTCGAGATATCGAATGGCCGCGGCATGTTGCGGAGCACCCACATCACCTGTGTCTTCAGGCTGTCGGATACCGACTGGTGCATTTCATACTGGGTCCCGGCCGTGACCTTATAGTCCAGGTCGTTGATCGCTTCCCACTGGTCCTTGAGGCCGAAAATCTCGCGCACGATCACGAAGGCCGCAACGATATCCTCAACCCCCAGGCCGGTTTCTTCCTTCACTTCGTAAACAAAGGTCAGGCCGGCCCAGTTGACCACTTCGTTCGCCAGAACGGTGGCGATAATCTCGCGGCGCAGGCGGTGCTCGCTCAGCTCAGTCGCGAACTTCTCGCGCAGCACAGCGGGGAAACCCCACTCCAGTTCAGGCTGCAGCACCGGATCGTCGATCAGCTTGGATTTCACCAGAATATCAAAGAGCGACATCTTGGCGTAGGCCATCAGGATCGAGATTTCAGGCCGTGTCAGGCCGCGGTCGTTGGCTGCAAGCTCTGCGAAGCCCTCATCGGATGGCAGGCCTTCGATATCACGGTCCAGACCGCCATCGCGCTCGAGCGCCCGGATCAGGCCCAGGTGATATTCGCGCGCATTCCGTGCGTTCACTTCGGCAAGCGAGATAGCCTGCGTCTGCAGATAGTTGTCCGAGAGAACAATGTCCGACACCTCGTCAGTCATGGATACCAGAAGGTCATCGCGTTCTTCACGGGTCAGGTTGCCGCGGGCGATAGCGTCCGCCAGCAGGATCTTGATGTTCACCTCTTTATCGGAACAATCCACACCGGCGGAGTTGTCGATAAAGTCGGTGTTGAGGCGACCACCCTTGTGGCCAAACTCGATCCGGGCTTTCTGGGTCATACCCAGGTTGCCGCCTTCGCCGATCACGCGCACCTTCAGTTCAGTGGCCGCAACGCGGAGGCCGTCGTTTGCGCGGTCACCCACCTGGGCGTTGTTCTCTGTCGTGGCCCGAACGTAGGTACCGATGCCACCGAACCACAGAAGGTCCGCTTCGGCCTTCAGGATGCGGTTGATCAGGTCCGTCGGGGTCATGGCGTCGGCTTCAACGCCCAGCCATTCCTTGACCTCAGCAGACAGGGAAATGGACTTGGCCGAACGCTCGAAAATGCCGCCGCCCTTGGAGATCAGCTTGGTGTCATAATCCGCCCAGCTGGAGCGCGGCAGGTCAAACAGACGCTTGCGTTCTTTCCAGTTGGCCTTGCAGTCACCCGGATTGGGGTCAAGGAAGATGTGCATATGGTTGAAGGCCGCCTTGAGGCGAATGGTTTTCGACAGCAGCATGCCGTTACCGAACACGTCGCCCGCCATGTCGCCCACGCCGATCACCGTGAACTCATCCTTCTGGGTATTGACGCCAATCTCGCGGAAGTGGCGCTTCACGCTTTCCCAGGCGCCCTTGGCGGTGATGCCCATCTTCTTGTGGTCATAGCCGTTCGAGCCGCCGGACGCGAACGCGTCCCCAAGCCAGAAGCCCTGGCCTTCGGAAATGCCGTTCGAGATGTCGGAGAATGTCGCCGTGCCCTTGTCAGCGGCCACCACCAGATACGGGTCATCGCCGTCGCGGCGGACCACGCTCTTGGGTGGTTTCACCTTGGCGCCCTTCAGGTTGTCGGTAACCGACAGAAGGCTTGAGATGAAGGACCGGTAAGACGCGATCCCTTCAGCCATGAAAGCTTCGCGGTCGCTCATGGCTGGCAGCTGTTTCGGGAAGAAGCCGCCCTTCGCGCCTTGCGGCACGATCACGGCGTTTTTCACCTGCTGCGCTTTCACAAGGCCCAGCACTTCGGTGCGGAAATCCTCCCGGCGGTCGGACCAGCGAAGGCCGCCACGCGCCACCGGGCCACCCCGCAGGTGCACGCCTTCAACCTGAGGCGAATAGACCCAGATTTCGGCATACGGCTTGGGCAGCGGCATCTCGTTGACTTCGCGGGAGCGGATCTTGAAGGCCAGTGCCCGTTCGTCTTGACGGTCCACCACGCCTTCCTGATAGAAGTTGGTCCGGAGCGTTGCCCGCACCACATTGCCGTAGGCACGCAGGATGCGGTCAGCATCAAGGCTGGTTACTTCTTCAAGCATGCTGCGGATATCGGTGACGATATTCTGGCTCATGGTGTCGCGGTCTGCGCCGTCATAGGCCGGGTCGAACTGCACCTTGAAGAGCGCCACCAGCTGCGCTGAAATAGCGGCGTTCGCCACCATCGTGTCAGCGATATATTCCGGCGTATAGCCCATGCCGAGCTGGCGCAGGTATTTGCCGTAGGCACGCAGGATCACGATCTCGTCCCAGCGCATGCCGGCTGTCAGCACCAGTTCGTTGAAGCCGTCATCTTCTGCCGTTTCATGCCAGACCTTGATGAACAGGTCTTCGACCAGCGGCTTCAGCTTCTCAAGCCCGAACGGGCTGCCTTCCGGGCGGTCTAGCGCGAAATCATGGATGTAGCTGGTGACAGACCCGGAGATGGCATAGGAGTGCTCGGACAGCACCTTGAAGCCCATATTCTCCAGAAGCGGCATGCAGTTCGACAGCGCGATCAGCTGGCTGCCGTGATAGATTTTGAGCCGGTAGTGATTTTCGCCGTCCTGCAGGTGACGGTAGAAATCTACCCGCACATCGTCCTTGCCGCGCACGTCCTCAAGCTTCTGAACGTCATAAGCAGCCTGGGCTGGCGTGAAAGCCTCCACATAAGCCACCGTGAAGCGGTTCTTGTATTCGTGATGCAGCTTGTTACCAACCTCTTCGCCGTTCCGGGTCACCAGTTCGGCATGCAGACG
>JBNKYQ010000275.1:0-3720 GCA_050300975.1 Kordiimonas sp. | reverse complement strand
GTGCCGTGGATCGCGGCCACCACGGGCTTGTCCATCGCTTCAATCTGGTTCACTACATCGGGAAGGTGCGGTTCCTTTGGCGGTGCGCCAAACTCGCGAATATCTGCGCCCGCGATGAAGGTGCGGCCAGCGCAGGCAATGACAATGGCATCAACGCTGTCGTCAGCGGCCAACGCCGTCATCTGGCTTGAAAGCCCTTCGCGCACGCTGTGCGACAAGGCATTTACCGGTGGGTTGTCGACTGTCAGCACCGCCACGCGGCCATGCATTGCTTTTGAAACTGTCGTCATCACTCTTCCCCTTATCAACCAATCAATTTTTACACTCGTTCCAGCACCATCGCGATGCCCTGCCCCACGCCGATACACATGGTGGCAAGGCCATAGCGGGCTTTCTTTTCCGCCAATTCGTGCGCCAGCGTCAGTGCCAGCCGCGCGCCAGACATGCCAAGCGGGTGGCCAAGCGCAATGGCGCCCCCGTTGGGGTTCACATGCGCTGCATCATCACTGAGGCCAAGTCCCCTCAAACATGACAAGGCTTGGGCCGCGAACGCTTCGTTAAGCTCAATTATGTCGATATCCCCCAGCGCCAAGCCCAAACGCGACAATAATTTCTGTGTGGCCGGCACAGGACCGTAACCCATGGTGCGCGGCGGCACCCCTGCGCTGGTCATGCCGACAACCCTAGCCATCGGCGTCAGGCCATAGGTTTTCACCGCTTCTTCACCTGCGACAAGCAGCGCGGCTGCCCCGTCGTTGGTGCCGGATGCATTGCCCGCCGTCACTGTGCCGCCGTCGCGGAACGGCGCCCGAAGGCCCGCCAGCGCTTCCAATGTGGTGTTGCCGCGCGGGTGTTCGTCCTTCGCCACAACCAGCGGATCGCCCTTGCGCTGCGGGATAGTGACGGGCGCAATCTCGCGCTCAAACCGTCCGCTTTCCTGCGCGGCCTTCGCCCGCATCTGCGACCGGTAGGCGAAAGCGTCCTGATCTTCGCGGCTGATGGCCATGTCTTCGGCCAGGTTCTCTGCGGTCTCAGGCATGCTGTCGGTGCCGTAGGCGGCCTTCAAGGCCTTGTTGACAAAGCGCCAGCCGATCGTGGTGTCGTAGATTTCCGCATTGCGGTCAAAAGCGCTGGTGGCCTTCGCCATCACGAAGGGCGCGCGGGACATGCTTTCCACCCCGCCCGCGATTGCAAGGTCTGCCTCACCCGTCATTACCGCGCGGGCGGCAAGGCCCGTAGCTTCAAGCCCGGACCCACACAAGCGGTTGACAGTCGCGGCGGGCACATCCTGCGGCAGGCCAGCCAGCAGCGCGGCCATGCGCCCCACATTGCGGTTGTCTTCGCCCGCCTGGTTGGCGCAGCCGAAATAGATGTCGTCTACCCTGGACCAATCAACACCTTCGTTCCGCGCCATGAGCGCTTTCAGGGGGTGAGCCGCCAGGTCATCCGCCCGCACGCTTGAGAGCCCACCGCCATACCGGCCAATGGGTGTCCTGATACCGTCACAAATATAAGCCGTTTTCATCTATCGCCCTCCGCCCAAAACTGATCGATAATTATTTAAGACCTAAAGTATATTCTGCGACCCAAAATACCAGCCTCAAGTGAAGGCATTTTGCCCGCGTCACGTTGCCTTTTTAATCGGCCGTATTAATTATAGATCGAAGACTGCATTCGACGAGGAGAAGGACCGAAAATGGCACTCGATCAGGAAACACTCGACCAACTGCTGGGAACCTTGCGCAGGTTTGTGCATGAGCGCCTGATCCCCCTTGAACGCCAGGTCGCAGACAATGACCGCATCCCCGATGATGTCGTGGCGGAGATCAAGGAACTTGGCCTTTTCGCCCTGACCATTCCCGAGGAGTTCGGCGGGCTTGCGCTCAATATGCGTGAAGAAGTTGAAGTCGCCATGGTGATCGGCGAAGCAGCCCCCGCATTCCGGTCCCTGTTCGGCACCAACGTGGGCATCGGCAGCCAGGCCATTGTGATTGACGGCACGCCGGAACAGAAAGCCAAATACCTGCCCCAGCTGGCGAGCGGCGACCTTGTAGGCTCATTCTGCCTCACGGAACCTGAAGCGGGGTCGGACGCCGGGTCCCTGCGCACAAGCGCCGTTCGGGACGGCGACCATTATGTGATCAACGGCACCAAACGCTATATCACCAACGCGCCTTACGCAGGCCTTTTCACCGTCATGGCGCGCACGGACGCCAACAGCCGTGATGCCCGCGGTGTTTCCGCATTCCTGGTTGAAAAAGGCACGCCCGGCCTGACGGTTGGCGCGCCTGAAAAGAAGATGGGCCAGCAAGGCGCGCCCGTGGCCGACGTGGTGTTCGACAATTGCCGCGTACCGGCCGAAAATATCATCGGCGGCGTGGAAAACATGGGCTTCAAGACCGCGATGAAGGTGCTGGACAAGGGCCGCCTGCATATCTCTGCCGTGTGCGCGGGGCTTGCAACCCGCATGCTCAATGACGCCGTGCGCTACACCAAGGAACGCATCCAGTTCGGTAGCGCTATTGCCGACTTCCAGCTGATCCAGGCCATGATCGCCGACAGCGAGACCGAGATTTACGCCGCCAAATCCATGATCCGTGACGCCGCCGCCGCGCGTGACCGGGGCGAAAATACCAAGCGTAAGGCATCCTGTGCCAAGCTGTTCGCGTCAGAAATGGTGGGCCGGGTGGCAGACCGGGCCGTGCAGATGTATGGCGGTGCGGGCTATATCGCCGATTATGGCATCGAACAGCTTTACCGAGACGCGCGCCTGTTTCGTATCTATGAGGGCACCACCCAGATTCAGCAGTTGATCATCGCCAAGGATGTGATCGCCAACACCGAATAGGCAGGCAATATTTTATGGCTTGACCTTGGAGCCTGCTCAAACCCTACCATGGGGGGCGAAAGCAAGTTCAAGGATATAACCATGACCAGTTGCCACGCACACCACAGCCACGACACACATGAAAACTATACGGTGCATGACCCCGTCTGCGGCATGACCGTTGACCCAGGCAAAACCGACCACAAAAGCAGCCATGAGGACCAGGACTATTTCTTCTGCAGCAACCACTGCAAGACGAAATTCGATGCCGACCCGGACGCTTTCATGGACGGCGCGCCAGAGGCAGAGCCCATGCCCGAAGGCACGCTATACACCTGCCCCATGCACCCCGAAATCATCCAGGAAGGCCCTGGCAGCTGCCCCAAATGCGGCATGGCGCTGGAGCCCATGGGGATCCCCACGGGAGATGAGGGCCCCGACCCTGAGTTTATCGACTTCCGCAGGCGCTTCTGGATCGGTACCCTCTTTACCGTGCCGCTTTTCCTTCTGGCTATGGCACCCTTCCTTGGGCTTGGCACTGTTCGCGAAGCGATTGGCGAACGCACGGCGGCCTGGATCGAATTCATCCTTGGAACGCCCGTGGTGCTCTGGTCCGGGTGGCCCTTCTTTGAGCGCGGCGTGCAATCTGTCATCAACAAAAGCCTCAATATGTTCACGCTGATCGCCACCGGCACGGGCGCGGCCTATGCCTTCAGCACTGTCGCGGTGTTCGCACCCGGCATCTTCCCCGCGGGTTTCCGAGACATAAGCATTTGTGCCGTTCCAGATGCCGGGAGCTCGCGCGACGCTTAGCCTGGGCAGGCGGACGGGAGGTGCCGATTGCGCCTGCGGGTCAAGCGTTCGAAGCGCATCCGCGGCCGCCGGCGCCATGC
>JBNKYQ010000274.1:0-3733 GCA_050300975.1 Kordiimonas sp. | reverse complement strand
GCTCGGTCGGTCCGGCCTGATCCGCCTTGAAATCGATCTGGTGGAGAGGGCGGTATGATGCAGAATGTCTCAAGTTCCGTCCAAGCAAAACTGGAGTCAGAGGGCTTCCGCTTTGCCTGGCTGGTGGATGTTGCCGGGCACCTCTATACAGATTTTGACCGGGAGCTTAGCTACCAGGGCCAAAGCTATGCAAGCATGGGCAATATCCTCAGCCTGTCGCCTATCATGCGGGAACGCGGAATCAAGCTGCAAAGTTATACTGTGACCCTTTCGGGCGTGGACGGGATGATACCGGCGATCCTCAGTAGCGCCAACCTGACCGGCCGCGCCTGCACCATCTATCTGGCGTTCCCCGAAGCGGACGGCACGCTGAATGATAGCGACGTGATCAGCCTTTATAAGGGCACCTTCCATAGCTGGAGCCAGCGCGAGAGCGACACCTCATCTGTTGTCACCATCAAGATCACCGGCCCTTGGTCGAAACCCGACCTGACGGCGGGCCGTGTCACCAGCAACGACAACCAGACACAGAATTACGCGGGCGACAAATTCTTTGAATTCGCGCACGAAGAGCGCACCAACCTGGGTTGGGGAGGCAAGGCATAATGGGTCTGTTTTCATTTCTTGGCGGGCTTCTTGGTCTTGGGTCCGGCCCCAGCCAGCGTATCCAGGTGTCGAAGGCTTCGGCCGCTGCCGGGCTGCCGATCATCTATGGCCGCCGGCGGGTGACACCGATCAAGGTGTTCAAGACCGTGTCCCGCAGCAACGCGCCCCAGGGCAGCTATAGCTACGACCATAGCTACATCACCCAGACGGGCAGCGACTATGAGGAAACGCGCGACAATTATGATTTCCTGCACCGGGTTGACGTTTGGGGGCAGGGCGAGATTTCGGCGATTGAAAAATTCTGGGTGGACGGCGACGCAGCCACGGCAGCGCGCTTCAAGAAACGCCCCTATTTTCGTGCCCTCAGCAACTATGGCAGCGAAACCCAGACGGCCATGACGGCGCTATCCGCGGCCTCCAGCCGCTGGACGGGAAACCACAAGGGCCAGGGCGTGGCCTACACCTGGTCGCGTTTCTATAATTCATCCAAGAAGCCGCAATTCACCGCAGAACCCGAGCTCAAGGCGCAGATCAAGGGTATCCGGCTATATGACCCGCGGCAGGATAGCGGTCAGCCGAACGGCAGTGGTTCGCAGCTGTTGGCTGACGAATCCACTTGGACCTATAGCGAAAACCGGGCGCTCATGGTGCTGGATTACCTTATGGCCCCTTATGGGTTCGCGGCAGCAGCAGAAGACATCGATTTCGAAAGCTTCATGACAGCTGCCGACCAGTGCGATGAAGCCATGGCTATCCCGGCACGCCTGACCAACGATACAGGCAACCCGATCAACGGCTGGTGGGACCGGGAGCTCGGGGAATTTATCACCATCGGCAACGGCCAGCATTATCCAACCTTCCGCCCGCGCCAGGTGGGGACCACCCAACCGCGCTGGCACGGCGCCGCTGTACTGAACCCCAAAGACGGCGTGGTGAAAAACCTGGAGCAGCTTCTGGAGGGGTTTGGTTGGGCGCTCAGCTGGTCCAATGGCCGGCATCGGCTTGTGCTGGAAGACACGACAACAGCGGCGGTTGCGACTTTTGATGAGAGCAGCATCATCGGGGACTGGACCAGCCTGCGCGGCAACCGCGCGGGCCGTTTGAACCGGATCACGATAGAGTTCCAGAACGAAAACAAGAACTTCGAGGACGACACGGTCTCCTGGCCCGAAAAAGGCAGCCAGACCCATACCAATTTCGTCGATGCGGACGGCGGCCAGGCGCTGCATACCACAGTACAGGTTAAAACAATTACGGATTTCTACCGTGCCCAGGCTTATGCTGAATATCTGGTGCGCAAAAGCCGGGTGGCTTACCAGATCCAGGGCATGCAGCTGGCGCCACACGCCATGCTGCTTGAGCCGGGCGATGTGATTTGCATCGACTATCCGGACAAGGGCTTTGTGGTTGATTTCGAGAACGGCCTGAAAAGTTTCTTCATCGTTGAGAAGGTTCAGATATCGCCAACCCTCAATGTCACGGTTGATCTGCTGAAATATGAGGAAGGCGTCTATAACCCCGACGCGCGGACAGACGAACCGCTCGATAACAGCATGGATATTGCCAACCTGTGGCTGGACCCACCGGCGGTGGCGGACCTGACAGTGGCGACTGTTCATGAAAGCAAGGCCGACGGCAGCGTGATCACCGGCCTCGATGTCAGCTGGATCGCACCCGACGCGACCGTCGGCATTGACCGGATTGAGGTGGCCTGGCGGGTGCATGAAAGCACCGACCCGCTCGACCACACAGGTGACGCGGAGTATCCGAACAATGCTTATGTGGCACGCGATGTTACCAGTTTCCACATCCCGGGGCTCGTTGACGACCGGAACTATGATGTGCGGGTGCTGTACTGGACGCAGCGCGGCCAGCAATCAGACGAAGCCGTCCAGACCATCAATCTGGTGGCGGCGAGTTCCAAGCTGGACAGTATTGAAGAGGGAGCAACCCGCACCGTCTTTCGCGGTGCTTATGACGACGCGGAAACATATGTGACTGGCGATGTCGTCACGTTTGAGGGCAGTAGCTATATCTTCCACAGTGAAACAGGTGTTGGCATTGATCCAACCGATACCGCTTATTGGCATCTGCTGGCGGCTGCCGGCAGCACCATAGTCGTACAGTATTCGTCCGAAAATCCGCCGGCGGAACCGCAGCTGGACGGCGAATGGCATAACAATTTCGTCGCGGCTACTGACCTCTATATGCGGCAGAGCCTGCCTGGTGGCGGCTGGACGGACGCCATGCGGATCGTGGGCGAAGCCGGAACCGCGGGCCCCTATACAGATTACCGATTCCAGCGCAAGGCAACCGAACCAGGTGTGAATACGGCGGCAGCCGACCCGGGGATAAACTGGAAGGATTTCCCGCCCACAGGCAGCAACCCGCTTTGGATGGTTTCTGCCCGCAAGAATGCGGACGGCACGCTTGTTTCCGGAGCGGGCTGGTCTGACCCCGTGGTGCTGACAGGTGAACAAGGGCCACAGGGTAACCAGGGGCCGCAAGGGCCACAAGGCGTGCCCGGCCCCAAGGGCGATGACGGGCAGCAGCTTTATCTTTGGATCGCCTACGCCTCGAACGCCACAGGCACGCAGAACTTCACAACCGGGTCGCCCACAAGTGTACATTCCTATTTCGGCACCGCCGCCAACAAAACCACAGCCACCGAAGGCACCAACCCGGCGGCCTATACCTGGAAGCAGCTGCCCTCGGGCATGACAGAGCAGGAAATTGTCGATGCGCTGGGATGGAATCAGAATGCGGTGGACACAGACCATGTCACCGACGGCGCGATCACAGAGACCATCTGGTCCATGTCTGATTGGACCCGCACAAACTTGCCCCTGAACGCTCAAACAACAAAAGGGGCAGTGGCCATCCAGGGATATAATTCACAGACGGACCAGGTGGTGATCCTGGTGTGTGCCAACCTTGTCTTCTCAGGTGGGAAATCGAACCTGAATGTCTATGTGTCGAACGGGGCCAACCAGCGTGGCATTTCCTTCATCACCGGCCAGAACCACAGCAGCGTGTCCACCAGCGATCATTATCAACAGGTTTCCTTCATGACCCGATTTACCGGCAATGTCTCGCCCACTTTCACCGTCGAGTGGGAGCCGAGTTA
>JBNKYQ010000273.1:0-3762 GCA_050300975.1 Kordiimonas sp. | reverse complement strand
CAGGAGGAAATGGTGCACCACCTCAAAGGATTCGTAAGGATGGTGAACCACAAAGTCTTTTGACGCGATGGTCTTGAAGATATCACCCCCGAAATCGCGAACGCGTTCAGGGTAGCGCGGGTTATAGGGCACATACTTGAGGTCGGGGAAATCATCGACAATCAGTTCGCCGGTTTCATCGATGCCGAGGATGCCGTCGACAACCACAACCGTCTCTTCGTCTGCGTCCATCCGACTGATGACAAGGTTGCGCAGTGCTTCGGGCATGGCCGCGTCCACCTTCAAGCGGATCACCCTGCCCCTGCGGCGGCGCTTGAGCGCACTCTCGAACACACGCACCAGGTCTTCGGCTTCTTCTTCGATCTCAATATCGCTGTCCCGGATAATCCGGAACACACCGCAGCCGTCGATCCGGTAGCCCGGGAAAAGCTGGTCCAGGAACAGTTCAAGCATCCGTTCCAGCGCAATGAACCGCACTTCACCACTGGCGTCGTCATTCGGCAGGCGGATGAAGCGGTCCACATGATGCGGCACAGGCAGGAGTGCCACCATTTCCTTGTTGTCCCGCTTGCGCACAAGCGAAAGCGCCATGGTGAATGCCAGGTTCTGGATGAAGGGGAACGGGTGCGCAGGATCAACTGCGATGGGCGTCAGCACAGGCAAGACGTTATCGAGGAAATAGCCCTCGATCCAGGCGCGCTCTTCCTGGGAGACTTCGTCCTTCTCAAGAACGGTGATATTGTTTTCGCGCAGTTCCTTGTTGAGCGATCCCCACACTTCCTGCTGTTTGGCCATCAGGGTTTCAGCAAGGTCATTCACTTGCTGCAGCTGCTGGAACGGCGACTTCTGGTCATCGGACATGACGTCGATTTTCATGTCGCACTGGCCGCGCAGGCCGGCGACACGCACCATGTAAAATTCGTCAAGGTTGTTGCCAGAGATCGACAGGAAGCGCACGCGTTCCAACAGTGGATGACGCGTATTTTCGGCCTCTTCCAGAACCCGCATGTTGAACTGCAGCCAGCTCAGCTCCCGGTTCAGGTACTTTTCTCCACCCGGAAGGCTCTTGATTTCCGCAACAATATCCTCCCGGGAAGGCAATGCCTTGGCCGATGTCGGTTTTGATGCTGGCTTTTGGTCTCCGTCCGCCATGGTGGGGCTGCTCCTGGTCAGGGGTTAAAGATGTCCCCCTACTTGGTGAATGTTACAATTATCAGTCTGTTAGGGCTTCGAGGCAAGCTTTAGCCAGCGCCTTTGTGATTTTACGCTTGTCTGCCAAGGCATCCCGGTCGATCGCATCTACCAGCTCTTTGGCAGCTGTGAAAGACCGCTCAATGCGCCTGATGATATAATCCACTACTGCAAGGTCAACCTGTAACTGCCTGTCTGCAAACAATTTTACTAGCAAGACCATCAACAGGTGATCATCAGGCTCACTGATTTCGGCAACTGGCAGCGTCGCCAGACGGGACCGCAAATCCGGCAGCTTGGCGTCCCACAGGTTCGGGGCTGTCCTGCCTGTCAGCAGCAAATGGCCGCCGGTTTCCTTGGTCCAGTTGAACAGATGAAACAGTGTGTCGTCGTTCCTGTCCGCCGCGTCGGCGCCGTCCACAAGTACATTGCTGCCCGCAGGTAACGCCTTAATTTCATCAGCCGCAGACACCTCGACTGCCGATGCGCGCTTGGCCCAGGCGTTCGCAAGATGCGTCTTGCCACTGGCGGCCGGCCCCACCAGCGCAATGGCATGATGCGGCCAGTCAGGCCAGCTATCGACAACAGCAAAAGCTGCGTCATTCGATGCGGAGACGATAAAGTCCGCCATGTCGAAGCTGGGCTTGTGCGGCAGTTCAAGCGGTATCTGTTTTGCCTGTTTTACCATGGTTGTCCTCGAAACTCTTTACTCTAGTCCATTCACTTTTTTGGCGTCTTGGGCTTGGCCGCCCTCGGCTTCTTGGCCGCAGCAGGCTTTTTCTCAGCTGGCAGCTTTGGCGCTGCGGGCCCGGCAGGCAGTGGTTCAATCGCTTCCGCGATCCCGTGATGCTCCAGATAGACGTCGATCCAGTAGCGTACCAGAACCGCAATGGCCGCAGCGGCAGGAACCGCGATCAGCACGCCTACAAAGCCCATAACCTCGCCACCCGCGAACACGGCGAACAGGACCCATACCGGATGCAGGCCCACCCGTTCACCAATCAGCTTCGGTGTCAGGAACGACCCCTCAATCACTTGCACCACCAGGAACACACTGGCGACAAGTGCCAGCTGCACCGGGTCCATGCCCCACTGGCCAATGCCCATGGCGACGGCCACAGCGGCCGCAAACAGCGCGCCCACAAACGGCACGATCGACATCACACCTGCCAGAACCCCAAGAAGGATGGCGAAATCAAGCCCCACAGCAGACCAGCCGATGGCATAGAGGATGCCCATGATGGTGCTTACAATCAGCTGGCCGCGCACAAAACCGGCCAGAACAGTATCTACATTACGCGCTAGGCCCCGCACCACTTCACTACCCGATGGCGGCAGCCAGCTATCTACTTTCGCAACCAGCAGGTCCCAGTCCCGCAGCAGATAGAAGGCAACGACAGGCGAAATCAGCATCAGCGACAGGATATTGAAAACAGCAAAGCTGCTTTTCAAAATGCTGCCTGCCCCGTGCTTCACCCGCGCCAGCAGCTCATCACTGAAGGACGCCAGCATGCTGTCCACATCGCCCGCAACATTCTGCCCAAAGCTGTCAGACAGGGTTTGAAGCGTCTCGTTAAGCCACGGCCGCAGGCCCGCGAGCGTTTTCGGCAGGCTGTGGGATATCGCAACAATCTGTGACTGCAGGATCGGCCAGAAGGCCAGAACGACGCCTGCGATAACAAGGAAAAACACCGTAATGACGATCGCCGCCGCGGCTCCGCGTGGGACTTTGAGGGCCTCAAGCCGGTCGGCGAGCGGATCAAGGAAATAGGCAACCGCCAGACCCGCCAGAAACGGCAGCATGACGCCTTTTGTTAGATAGACGAACAGCACTACAATAGCTGTCGACCCGATCCAGAACCATTTGTTCATGATGCCTCCCCCATTCGTCTTCCGGCATTATTCGCCGGCGTCGTCCCCACGCAAAGCCAGCAGCTGCGCCTCACCATAAGGCGTCAGTACAAGCCCGGCATACCGAAGCGCCAGCACCAGCTGGTCCTCGCGGCCTGTGTAGCGAAACCGTACACGGCTGAAAGGCAGGCCAATGGCCAGTTGCTCGACATCGCCCACAAGGCTAACGTCATCCAACCGCGTCAGGACCTGATTGTAGCTATCAAGCTCGGCTGATGAAACCATCACGTCAAGCACACCGCCCTGCCCTGTATCCACAAGAAGCTGCGCGCACCAGGCACTGTCGATCTGTTCAAGCACGTCTTCATACATGGCGGCAAGGGCACTTTCTTCGTCTGCAGCATCAAGGATGCGGCCTTCTCCCGTGATGTTGCCGTCCGTGTTGAGGAACCGATAGTCAAGCACCGCTCCTTCCGGCCCGGTTTCATGCCAGCGCGATGCGATGATCAGCGCAGACCGCACGTCATAGCGGCGCGCGAGGGTCAGCACGTCGCGGGCGCCGAGCTCCACGACCACCTGCCCCTCGAGGACGATCGCCATCTTGTGGCCTTCGTCCCCCATGCGGGTCAGCACCGTCCCGAACTCGACGTCCAGGAGGTGTCCCAGCTCCAGCACCCGTTCCAGTCCTTCGATCGACACGGCGCCCTCTGCCCTCACCCT
>JBNKYQ010000272.1:0-3794 GCA_050300975.1 Kordiimonas sp. | reverse complement strand
TTTTTTTGTTGGGTGTCAACGAAAGCCAATAAAAAAAGGGAGCCCAAAAGCTCCCTCGGTCAAATCTTCCGGCCCTGCCCCGACTTAGTCGTCGCGGTGAACCTTTTCGGCGCGCTCGTGCGCTTCCTGGGCTTCGATGGTCATCGTTGCGATCGGACGGGCATCCAGGCGGCGCAGGCTGATTGGTTCGCCTGTGACTTCACAGTAACCATATTCGCCTTCTTCGATCCGGCGCAGCGCGGAATCGATTTTCGACACCAGCTTGCGCTGACGATCGCGCGTACGCAGCTCAACCGACCAGTCGGTCTCGGACGAGGCACGATCGGCGATATCGGGTTCGCGGAGATTGTCTTCCTGAAGATTATGAAGCGTCTCAGCAGACTCCCTGAGGATGTCCTGCTTCCAGTCATTCAGCTTGCGGCGGAAATATTCCAGCTGAAGCGGGTTCATGAATTCTTCGTCTGGCGACGGTGTGTATCCTTCTGGCAGCTGGATCTTTTTCGCTGTCATCGTCTCGGTCATTGTCACTCCCTAACAACCAAATCCGGGGGTTCGCCTCAAATTCCCCCGAAGGCCGAGAGCACTACATCGGGGGGTTATATAATGATTTCCGCCCTGCAGCACAAGCTGTAATAAAAACAGCCGACCCAACGAATTCGTGATAAAAAGGGGGAGTTTCCTAAGGTGTTGATTTTAAACACCTAGTTTGGCGAGCTCTACTTCGGCACGGAGTTCAATGTCTGAAAGAATGTCGTCGAGTTTTGCGTCGTCCGTCTTGCCGCGCTGATTCCTCGCCATGTCGGCGAGACTCCGAAGCTGCGGTGCGGGTATTGCGCCCAAGAGGATGCCCTTGCGAACTTCCTCAAGTAGATCAAGCATCTCCTCCGCCCGCTTGAGGCCCTTGGAACGACGTTCGGTGGAATCCGGCACACCCTGTAGGGCAAGAACAGCATCCATTGAAGTGATCGGGCCTGCGCCGCCAACACCAGATGGCCCGCTTGAGGCCGAAGTGCCTTTTGTCCCTGACAGTTCACTGGCAAACGCGGAACCGCTGCTCGCGCCTTTGCGTGAGGTCTTCTTGACCGTCTTTGACTGAACTGAACCGGAACCAGAGATCTTCATGCTTCTAATTTATTCCTTGAAGAACAGATGAGCAAGCATTGCTACACCCAACCGGCAGATAATTCCAAACCAATATTGGCTCGTATTTTAAGTTCATATATTTCAATAGCTTATGCGCTCATATCAATTGGCACGATATTAGCATTAGTTATGGCGAGACAGGAATAAGCGGCAAATATGGCCGCACATGAATCAGTAAGGGTGCCAAAGCATGTTTTGCAAATCGAAAGTTCGGACCAGTCTGACACTGATGGTTGCCTTCCTCTTTCTGGGGGCGCTTCCAGCCGCACAAGCTTCGTCGCGGATCAAAGACATTGTGTCCATCGAAGGCATTCGTGAAAACCAGTTGATCGGCTATGGCCTTGTTGTGGGCCTGAACGGTACTGGCGACACGCTGCGGAACACTCCATACACCGAACAAAGCCTGACTGCGATGCTCGAGCGCCTGGGCGTTAACGCCAAAGGTGAAACCATGCGCCCGGAAAACGTTGCCGCTGTGATGGTAACGGCCAACCTGCCAGCCTTTTCACGCCAGGGTAACCGCATTGACGTGAACGTAAGCTCCATGGGTGACGCCCAGGACCTGAAGGGCGGTACGCTGCTCGCAACCCCACTCATGGGTGCGGACGGTGAAGTTTACGCTGTTGCCCAGGGCGCTATTGCCGTTGCTGGCTTCAGCGCTTCTGGTGAAGCCGCTTCTGTTGTGCAGGGCGTGCCCACCAACGGCCGTATCGCAAACGGCGGTATTGTTGAACGTGAAATCCCGTTCGAGCTCAGCGACATGACATCAGTCAAGCTGTCGCTTCACAACCCAGACTTCACGACGGCCCAGCGCGTTACCAGCGCGATCAACCGTTACCTTAAGAACAATATGGCCCGCGCGCTCGATCCAGCGACCATCCAGATCGACCGTCCGATCGGCTATGAGCTTGCGCTTGTTGATATCCTGACGCAGATCGAACAGCTGCCGGTCAAGCCTGACCAGAAGGCCCGCGTGATCATTGACGAACGCACCGGCATCATTGTGATGGGCGCTGAAGTTCGCATCAATTCAGTCGCTATCGCACAGGGCAACCTTACGATCAGCGTATCCGAGCAGCCTCAGGTTTCTCAGCCAGGCGCCTTCGCCCAAGGCGGCCAGACCCAGGTTGTGCCGCGGAGCTCCGTAACTGTTGAAGAAACCGGCACCGAGAAGCTGACCATCCTTGAGAATGCCGTGACACTCCAGGACCTTGTGGACGGTCTGAACGCCCTTGGTGTTGGCCCTCGCGACATGATTTCCATCCTGCAAGCCATCAAGGCGGCGGGTGCCATGCAAGCTGAAATTCAGGTGATGTAATGCAAGTTGTCTCCGTAGATACAGCGCAAGCACAAGCCATCGAGGCTCAGATTGGTGCAGCCAAGGCGGGCCTCAAGAATGCTGGCATGTCGGAAGACAACAAGCGTGCAGCACGGGATGCCGCAGAGCAGTTTGAGGCCGTCTTCATCGCCCAGATGCTTAGCCCAATGTTCGAAACCGTCCCGACCGACGGCCCCATGGGCGGCGGCAGCGCGGAAGGCATGTACCGGTCCATGTTTGTCACTGAAGCCGGCAAGGCAATTGCCAAGCAAGGCGGCATCGGCATTGCCGATCAAGTTTATCGTGAACTGCTGAAGATGCAGGAGGTATAAGATGCCGCTCGACAATCCGAAACTGCCGACCGACCAAGCTGACGAGCGCCCTACCCTGTCCGGTCACGGCGCGCGCCTCGCCAAATTAACAGTCCTGTTGCAGGACCTGATCCAGCAGGAAACAGAACTTCTCAAAGCTCACCGTCCCCAGGATGCTAAGCGCCTGCATGGGGAAAAGAGCCGCCTCATGGCAGAATACAAAGACACTATCGGCAAGTTGAAAGTGAATGAATATCAGCTTGGTCAAAAAGACTCTCGTGACCGCAAATACCTGCGTCAGCTCACAGATGCCTTGCGGGAGACCATTCGCGATCACGCACGTGTGGTCTTGCGGCTGAAGTCAGTGACCGAAGGCCTGATCCGCAGCGTAGGCGAAGAAGTCTCCAAGAAAAACAGCCCCGTGCTTGGGTATGGCCGAAACGCCTCCATGCGCCCCACCGGCCCGGCCAAACCAACATCGCTGAGCCTCAACCAGGTCATCTGACCGGGGAGGCCCAGGCATGCAGGCCATCACCACGCACGCCATTCCAGATTTCAGCCAGCGCGTAAACCTGGCCGCCGTTCAGCCCCAAGCCGGTCGCCTAGCTGGCCCGGCGTTTTTCCTGACCGAGTTGATGCGTACCGTGGTGCGGCAAGCTCAACAGCGGCCACCTCAGCCAACCGGCGAACCGCTGCGCCCCGTGACCTTCATCCCACTCTCCATCGCCCCAGCCCCGGCACCCGTAGCTACAAGCTCGAAAGGCAAGGGCCGCAAGAAGAAATCTTCGAGCGCCACCGGCGAAGAGGCACTGAGCGCTCTCCTTGGCCGCCGCTGATACAGGCACATATCTGCCTATTCCCCTTTTCAACCCTTTGCCACTCGGCAGAAACTGCTACCCCCACCCTTTCAGGCCTGCAGATTCCCACAGGTCTATTTTTGCCGCTAATCATGCACCTCAACGGATAAAAGAAAATAATCGTTATATTTCATATAGTTACAATCAATTAAAAACTGGCACACC
>JBNKYQ010000271.1:0-3803 GCA_050300975.1 Kordiimonas sp. | reverse complement strand
TGTTTTTCGGCGATTGGTACACATCATATTATACCGACCTTTGGCACGGCACAGAAGATGCGCTGACCCACTTCATCACAAAGGGTGCAAAGCAGGGCCGCAACCCGTCTCCGTGCTTCCAGACCCGCTGGTATATGGACACATACGGCGAACTGATCGGCAAAGAAAACCCGCTTGCTTTCTATCTGCGAAAAGGCGCCAAGATGGGTCATTGGCCCGCGCCGGATTTCTGCCCGGACACCTATCTGTCCGAAAACGATGACGTTGACCCAGATAGCCAGGATCCACTGTGGCACTATCTGCACGTCGGCCTTATGGAAAACCGCCGGTATCCCACGCCCGCTCCGGCTGAAGCAAAGACGAAGAAGCTCGACAAGAAGGCGAAACTGCCGCTGCCGACGCAGCTTCGCAACATGCTGGATTATGAGCGTCGCCCGCTTGCCCCGGAAAGCCTGGAATTCAATTCCAAGGCCATGAACATCCACTGGGTTATCCCGGATTTCGCCCCTGGCGCCGGTGGCCATATGACCATCTTCCGGACGGTGCATTATCTGGAACTGATGGGCCACAAACAGACTATCTGGATCAACGATCCATCCATGCACAAGGATGCGGAATCGGCATACGAAGATATCGTGAAGCATTTCCAGCATTTCGCGGGCGACGTCCGACTGCTGGACGGCAGCTTTGAGCAAGCGTCGGGCGATGCCATCATTGCAACAGACTGCTGGACTGTCTGGCCAACACTGAACCCCACCAATTTCAAGCGCCGTTTCTATTTCGTGCAGGATTTTGAGCCCAGCTTCCACCCCATGGGGTCGTCCTATCTGGCAGCTGAAGCGACCTACCGCGAAGACCTGGACTGCATATGTGCCGGCCCTTGGCTTTCCAGCCTGATGCAGGAAAAATACGGTCGCTGGGCGCGCCACTTCTGGCTTGCCGCTGACAAGAATATCTATACGCCACCGGCCAAACCGCGGGAAAACGCGGTGCCTCGCATTGCCTTCTATGCCCGGCACTTTACTGCCCGGCGCGCCGTCGAGCTGGCCATGCTCGCGCTTGAAGAACTGGCCCGCCGCAAGGTCAAGTTCGAGGTTGATTTCTTTGGCGCAAAGGTGACCTTCAAATCCGCCCCGTTCCGCTTCATTGACCATGAGGTAGCGACACCAAGGCAACTTGCCGGCATTTTCCAGAAAGCGGATGTAGGGGTCGTTTTCTCCGCCACTAATTATTCACTGGTACCGCAGGAAATGATGGCGTGCGGCCTGCCGATCGTTGAACTGAAAGGCGAGAATACGACCTGCATCTTCCCGGAAGAAACCGTTTCGCTTGCCGAACCCGATCCGATCCGGATTGCGGATCATATCGAAGCCCTGCTGACCAGCCCCGAAAAACGCCAGGCACAGGCAGATGCGGCGCTCGATTGGGTGGCGCAATTCTCATGGCCAGCATCCGCCGACCTTGTGGAACAGGCGCTGATCGAACGCCTGAGCGAATTTGGCACCGATACGGCTGAAAGCGCCGTGGCGGTTCAAGACACCAGCCCCAAGGCATCGGTCGTGATCCCAACACTGAACGCAGGTCCGATCCTGGATAAGGTATTGGCGGCAGCATGCGCACAGCGGGCGCCGTGGCCCTATGAAATCCTGGTCATCGACAGCGGCTCAACCGATGAAACGCTGGATATCGTCAGCCGGTATCCGGACGTGAAACTGCATAAGATCGACAAGAAAGACTTCAACCACGGCGACACACGGAACCTGGGCGTGGAACTGACGTCTGGTGAATTCATCGCCTTCCTGACGCACGATGCCCTGCCAGCAAACGACCGGTGGCTCTTTAACCTTGTCACGTCTATCGAGCATTTCCCGAACGCGGCCGGGGCCTTCGGCAAACACCTGCCTTGGCCCGATGCCAGCGAATATACGAAACGGGACCTGAATGCCCATTTCGACCTGATGACGACACAGCCGATTTATCTGTCAAAGGATACAAATCGCCAGCGTTTCATGGACCGAGACCCGCAGTGGATGCAGTTGCTGCATTTCTATAGCGATAACAATAGCTGCATGCGCCGCTCTGTCTGGGAAAAGATCCCTTACCGACGCACCAAGTTTGGCGAGGACCAGCTGTGGGCGTACGACATCATCCTGGCCGGCTACGGCAAGGTATATGCCGCACAGGCCGTCGTTTACCATTCCCATGACTTCGATGCTGAAGAAACTCGGGAACGCAATCGCACGGAAAGCGCCTTCTTCAATCATTTCTTCGGCTACAAGCTGATCAAAGATGAAAAGAACCTGAAGCAGACGATCAAAAACATGAATGCTCATGACGCAGAATGGGGCAAGCAGAGACGTCTCCCCAAAAGCGAGATCAAGCTGCGGCAGGAACTGAACACAGCGAGGCTTCAGGGCTATCTGGAAGGCGCCCAAGCAGACACCTCAGACATGTTCTAAAGGCAGCGCGAGGCCGGGCAGGCCCAGCGTTCTTTCTCGCTGACATGCCTCCGCCAACAGCTTTTCTATGAATGAGGCAGATGGCGTCCAAGAACGGCTTCAAGCTTATCGAGGTCGAAATCTTCACCCAGGAAGTCAAACAGGGGACGCAGGGCCTCTGGCCGGCCCTTGTAATCTTCATACTGAAGCGTGATGCACTGATCTGGGTGGGCATCCTGGTAGGCCCGATAAAGCCCATCGCAGGTCTCAACGATATTTCTCACCTTATCGGGGTCCATTGTGGCCCACCAAGCCGATTTGGCAACGTCTTCCCAATTGCGCTTGTTGAAGATGAACTTCGCAGGCGCCATGAAACGGTTCATGAAATCCAGCAGCCCCTCGAAATCTTCATCTGCTTCGTGGAAACGGATTTCCTTGAACCCAACAACCCGTTGGCCTCGCGGCGCTCGAATGACTTCCTCCAGAAACAGCCCAGTCAGTTTTTCACCAAAAGTGGCAGGCGAAAACTCGTCAGAGCCATACCAGGGTCGGATCGGCTCCTTTTCCTTGAGGCCATGCTTGTACCGGGCCGTATGGATGCGCTTGTAGGCACGATAGATCGGCAACAGAACATTGTTATTTTCGCCGCGGATGAAATAACCGTCGATCGACTGCAGCACCGTTTGCAGCAAGGTAGATCCGCTCCGGCCATAGGTAACCAGAAAGACAAATCCTTCGCTTGGATAATGCACTGTCATAACGAAACGCCTTCTCTATCGTTTCGTGCTTTATTGCGTAAATTTTCGGTCAAGCCAAGGGTTTAGTGTCTGGAGCCCGGAGACGACGGCCAGGGTACGCTCACCCGCGTCCATTAGAAGTGCCCGGAACTGTTGTCTCCGCCTGATATGCCTGCTAATGAAACGGCTGCAACAATTAAGTGGAATGTCATGAGCTATATCTTTGTAGGTGGATCGCAGCGATCGGGAACAACGCTGATGCAGGCTGCCCTGTGTTCGGGCGAGGAAACCAATCCGCATATTGGCGAAAGCAGCTACCTTCGTGCACTTCTGGACGCTTACAGGCTGGGTATGCAGCATTTCGACGACGATGCTATCTTCCACTTCGAAACCCGGGAAAAGATGAAGGACTATCAGTCCTTCCTGGTACGGGAATTCCTGGAGCGGATGCTGGGGCTTTATGCACCCGCCACGTCCCTCGTGCTCAAGGAACCCCATCTAACCATGTATTTTCCGCTCTTGTGGGAACTTCTCCCCGAAAGCAAGTTCGTCATGGTAATACGCGACCCGCGCGATATTGTTGTGTCCATGATGCGCGTTGGGGAAAAGATGGCTGCAAAGGGGCAGC
>JBNKYQ010000270.1:0-3848 GCA_050300975.1 Kordiimonas sp. | reverse complement strand
CGCCCTGAGGCCTGAGGTTGAGGCGGGGCCGGTTGAACAGGAGCTGCTGTTCTATGACAAGCCGGTGATTGTGGCGCGCAAGAACCATCCGCTAGCGGGGAAAAAGAACCTGACTGAGGCAGATTATGCGCAGTATCCCTGGATTGTTGCCGGCGCGGGAACGCCGATCAGAAAGCTGTGGGCGGGCCTGTTTTCCGAGGGCAACCTGCCGCAAACGCCTGTTGAGTGCGGGTCCATCATGACGATCCGCGAGCTTCTGCTGGAGGGCGATTTCCTGTCGCTGGTCTCGAAGGATCAGCTTCGGGCGGAGCTGGCGCTGGATTGGGTGTCAATCCTGGATGTGCCCGGCCTTTCTGAGCAGAGGCCGATCGGGATCACCACGCGGGACGATTGGTTCCCGTCACCCATTCAAACGGATTTCATCCATCTTCTACGAGGTGCTGTAGATAGGTAATTCTAATTTAGTTATATCATTTTTTAAAACGAATTAGACTTCATGTCGTGAATTTCTAGAATGGGGGCGAGCTATTGGAAGTATGGCATTTCCTCATTTTCATGAGTGTTTCGGCGGCAAGGGTATCTCAAGCGTCGCTGTGTCGGGCTTTCTTCCTGCTGACATAACAATGGTGAAAAGAATGACAGATATTCATGAGTATCTCGAGGAGCTGGAGGATATTCCCGGAACCCGGGTTTTTACTGCCGCGCGTGCCCGGAAGGGCTATTGGCTTAATCAGTTCTGCATGAGCCTGATGAAAGAAGAGAACCGGGAGGCCTTCCGCAAGGATGAGGCCGGATACCTGGAAAACTATCCGATGACCGCGGAGCAGAAGCAGGCTGTGCTGGACCGCGACTATAACCGGGCGCTGGACCTTGGCGGTAATATCTATTTCCTGGCCAAGCTGTTCTCAAGCGACGGCAAAAGCTTTGTGCAGGCCGTCAGCACCATGACGGGCGTTTCAGTTGAGGACTATCAGGCGATGATGCTTGCGGGCGGTCGGTCGCCAGAGGGCCTGAGATCGAAAAAGGGTGGTTACTGATGGCGAAGTTAACAGCAGGTATTGCAACCAGCCACGTGCCGGCGATTGGTGCCGCGATTGACCTGGGTAAAACCGAAGAGGACTATTGGAAGCCGGTCTTTGACGGCTATAAGTGGACGCGCGAATGGCAGAAAGAGCAGGCGCCCGATGTTGTGATCCTGGTGTTCAATGACCACGCCAGCGCGTTTGACATGAACATCATCCCCACCTTCGCAATCGGATGCGCGGAAGAATTCCAGCCAGCGGACGAGGGCTGGGGCCCGCGCCCTGTTCCCAAGGTGGAAGGCCACCCGGATCTGGCCTGGCACATCGCCCAGTCCTGCATCCTGGACGAGATCGACATGACCATCATCAACCAGATGGATGTGGACCACGGCCTGACGGTGCCGCTTTCGCTGATTTATGATCAGCCCAAGGCGTGGCCTGTGAAGGTGATCCCGCTGGCGGTGAATGTGGTGACCTATCCACCACCAACCGGTAACCGCTGTTGGGTGCTGGGTGAAGCCATCGCCCGCGCGGTGGAAAGCTTTCCCGAAGACCTGAATGTACAGATTTGGGGCACGGGCGGCATGAGCCACCAGCTGCAGGGGCCGCGCGCCGGCCTGATCAACGCCGAGTTCGACCAGGCCTTCCTTGATGACCTGACAGCAGACCCGGAGCGCCTCAGGTACTTGGCCCACAAGGAATATCTGGTGGAAAGTGGCTCCGAAGGCATTGAAATGGTGATGTGGCTGATCATGCGGGGTGCGCTTGGCAAGAATGTGCGCGAGCTGCACCGGCATTATCATGTGCCTGCATCAAATACGGCCGTTGGCCATATTGTGTTGGAGAAAGAGTGATGAAGGTAATTGTTGCTGGTGCCGGTGCTTTTGGTGAAAAGCACCTGGATGGTATCAAGAATATCGATGGTGTGGAAGTCGTGGCCCTGGTGGGGCGCGAGCTGGACAGTACCCAGAAGGTGGCTGATGCCCACGGTATCGCCACGGTGACAACTGACCTCCAGGAGGCGCTGGACCTTCCGGGTGTGGACGCGGCCATTTTGTGCACGCCCACCCAGATGCACGCGGAGCAAGCCATTCAGTGCATGAAAGCAGGCAAGCATGTGCAGGTGGAAATCCCGCTGGCGGACAGCCGGGAAGACGCCGAAGCCGTGCTGAAGCTGGCGGAGGAAACCGGCCTTGTGTGCATGGTTGGCCACACGCGCCGCTTCAACCCGTCGCACCAGTGGGTGCATAACCGCATCACGGCGGGCGAGCTTTCGATCCAGCAGATGGATGTGCAGACCTATTTCTTCCGCCGCAGCAACATGAACGCCAAGGGTGAGCCCCGGTCATGGACAGACCACCTGTTGTGGCACCACGCCGCGCACACGGTTGACCTGTTCCAGTATCAGACCGGCGAGAAGGTGGTGACGGCCAATGCGATCGAAGGGCCACACCATCCTGAACTTGGCATCGCCATGGATATGTCGATCCAGCTCAAGACCGAAACCGGCAAGATCTGTACGCTGTCGCTGTCGTTCAACAACAACGGGCCGCTTGGCACCTTCTTCCGCTATATCTGCGACAATGGCACCTATATGGCGCGCTATGACGACCTGGTGGACGGCTACGAGAAGCCGATTGACGTGTCGAATGTGGATGTTTCCATGAACGGTATCGAACTGCAGGACCGCGAGTTTTTTGCCGCGATCCGCGAAGGGCGGGAGCCGAACTCATCGGTTCAGAAAGTCATGCCTTGCTACCGCGTGCTGGACCAGCTTGAGAAGCAGCTGCAGTCATGACAGCAGGGTTTCGTTCCATAGGTTTGCATTCGCTGAACCCGGTCGGCCTTGGCTGCATGAACGTGAGCCACGCTTACGGCGTGCCGCCAACCGAGGAGGAGGCCATCCGCCTGCTCAATGAAGCGCTTGATAGCGGCTACAACCACTTCGACACGGCCCGCCTTTACGGCCTCGGCGAAAATGAGAAGCTGATTGGCAAGGCTGTGTCGCACCGCCGGGACGAATTTTTCCTCGCGTCCAAGACCGGGATCATCATCGACGGCAAGAAGCGCTATATCGACTGCACGCCCGCGAGCATCAGGAAGGCGATTGATATCAGCCTTCAAAGCCTGAAAACGGACCATATCGATCTCTACTATCTGCACCGGCGGGATTTCCAGGTGCCGATTGAGGAGTCTGTCGGCGCGCTCAAGGACGCCATCGACGCGGGCAAGATCGGCGGCTACGGCCTCAGCGAAGTGTCGGTTGAGACGCTGACAAAGGCCCATGCGGAGCATCCGATGCTGGCGCTGCAGAATGAATATTCCCCCTGGACGCGGAACGTGGAACTGGGCGTACTGCAGGCGACGGCAAAATTGGGCATTGCACTGGTGGCCTATTCGCCGGTTGCGCGCGGTGTCCTGGCGGGCGGCGTTGATGACCCGACCAAGTTTGCGGACAAGGATATCCGGATATCCATGCCGCGCTTCAGTGCGGAAAACTGGCCTGTGAACGCCAAGCTGGCGCAGGCGTTCGATGCGATTGCTTCAGAGCAGGGCGTGACGTCAGCGCAGCTCTGTCTGGCGTGGGTGCTGTCGCGCGGGGGGCATGTACATGTGATCCCCGGTACGGCCAACATCAACCACATGAAAGAAAACATCGCCCGGTGGGACTGGCAAATCCCAGCCGACGTCGCCGGGCAGGTTGACGCGTTGATAAATCAGGAAACCGTCGCCGGGCATCGTTACCCGGAAGGCATCAGGCCCACCATCGATACAGAAGATTTCTGACAGGGGATTTCTGATCAGGGGCTTCAGGAGACTGACTAT
>JBNKYQ010000269.1:0-3851 GCA_050300975.1 Kordiimonas sp. | reverse complement strand
CCGTCCAATCTACGGGTTGGATTTGCCGTCGATAGATTATTTCCGGTGCATGTGTCCCAAGGTGAGAAAAGGATGGCAAATCATATATTCGATCTGTGGTGCAGACACATCCAAGGATATCGGCCAAGCTAGATTTTCCAGAGTTGTTTCGCCCTACTACAATATTGAATGGAAAAAACTCATAGATACCTTGTGCAATATCGCCGAAACATTTGAAATTTCGTGCAACGATACCGTGTCCCTTTAGTTTAGTGATTGCCATTTCTACTCTCTTTGGCCTGAGGTGAATGTTTGCCACTAGCAGTAGAGCCCAATTCCAATTAATTGTAAATTTTCAGAACAGGAAAAAGAAACCCGAGCAGGGCGGGTGCCGTGCTCGGGATTTAGGGCCTGAGGACAAGCCTGAATGGGAGGTTCAGCTTTCTCAGGAGGGGTTCTGTTATTCTTGTTTCCGTTATTCTTGTCTCTGTTTGCGGCGCGGGCGCAAGCCCATGGCCACGCCGATGCCGCCAATGATGGCCACAAGGCCCAGAAGCTCGACGGGCGTCGGCTCTTCGCCCAGCACCAGGAACGACAGGATCACCGCCACCACGGGGATCAGCGCATTCAGCGTCGCCGCCCGGCTGGTGCCCAGATAGCCGACCGCCTTGTTGAACAGTACCAGCGCCAGGATGGCGGACACAACGCCCTGCCAGATACCCTGGGTGACGATGGTCTCAAAGGACACATCGCTGATGCCTTCGGCATAGCCGAACACGCTGCCGATCGCCACCAGGAGGAGTGAGAGGACAGACACGCGCGCGGCAATCACAAGGCCGTTCGTGGGCCACTGGCGCACGAAGAAGGTATAGCCCGCCCACAACAAGCCGCCCGCCATGAACAACAGGTCGCCTTTGATCGACGGCGTCATGCCGCCGCCCGCGAGGCAGACAAGCCCCACCAGGATGGCCGCCGCCCCGATGCCCCGGGTGCGCGTGATTTTCTCCCCAAACCAGAAATGCGCGAGTATGAGGCTTGTCACCAGCATGGTGCCGGGGATTATCACTCCGCCGTGGCCCGCGGGCGCATACTGGAACGCGCTGGAGACCACGAGGCTATAGGTGAAACCGGCGCCCAGCATCATCACGAAAGCCTGGCCCCATTCCCTGAGGCCTGGCCTGCCGCGGAAGGCAAAAGGCAACAGCAGGGGACCGGCCACGGCAAAGCGCAGGAGCACCAGCTGGAACGGGGTGAGGGCGTCCGCATTGACGCCGATCGATGTCACGACCGGCCATGTGCCCCAGATGAAAGCGGCGGACAAGCCGCATATGATACCGACAAGCGGTACCGCCGGGACGGGAATGGCACCAAGGGTGGGCGCACTTTGAACATGATCGGTCATTTTTCTATCCTGCTGATGGTCTCTTGTTTTGGGTAATATGGGCCTTATGGCGCGTTTATTCTTCGCAAATTTTGCATTTTGATGATAAAGTTCGTCGCAAATTCAAAAAAATATGCGGGAAAAATACCCAAATGACCGAACTTGATAATTTTGACATCAAAATCCTCAATGAGCTTCAGGAAAACAGCCGCCAGACGTCAGAGGTGATTGCCGAAAAGGTCGGCCTGTCACCTGCGGCGACCCAGCGGCGCATCAAGAAGCTGCGTGAGGACGGTACTATCAAGAAAGAGGTCGCCATTCTGTGCTCTAAATCACTCGGCGGCAGGACAACGCTGATAGTGCAGGTGGTTTTTTCCTGTGGCGGCGAGACGACGATCGAGACCTTCAAGCAGCAGATGCTTCAGGTGCCTGAGGTGCAGCAATGCTATTATGTCACCGGGCAGACGGATTTCATCCTGATCATGACGGTGAAGGACATGAAGGATTTCGACCGCATCACGCGCGAGTATCTGTTCACAAACCCGTCCATCGGCCGGTTTGAAACCATCGTCGCCATCGATACCTTCAAGGAAGGCTTCAAGATTCCGCTGGATGCCGCCTAGGCGCTTTTGTCCCTCAGGAGGTCGTAGGCGCTCTGGATCTGGTGGAAGCGTTCGGCAGCCGCCGGGTCGCCGGGGTTGGCGTCCGGGTGGTAGATTTTTGCAAGCTTGCGGTACTGTTTCTTCAGCTCGTCCTGGCCGGCGCCCGGGTCCAGCTCAAGAGCGTCATAGGCTGCATTTTCCGTGGTGGTAAAGCCGTCTTCGTCCATCGCGCCGCCCCATTCGAACGTGCGGGCACTGGCGAAGGCGTCGGACGATTCGCTGCCGTCATTCATGTGGCGCTGCGCTTCTTCGTCGCTCATGCCCTGGAAGAAATCCCAGTTGCGATTATATTCCGCGGCGTGCGGACGGCAAAAATACCAGCGCTCAGACGAGCCGGGAGACTTGGGTGCCGGATGCGCGCCTTTTTCCGCGCAGCCCGAATAGTCGCACATGCGTACGGGCTCCGCGTCCTTGTCGCGGCCGTATTCGCCCCAGCGGGGGAACCCAAAGCTTTTGATATAGTCGTTTGCCATGCGCTCAGTGTAACCCAAATCGTGGTGGATTTCTTCCATGAACCAACCCGCAGGGTCGACAGACTGCACGGCGGGAAGGGCTGATATAGTGCATCAGGCGGCTGTCGTCCAGAACCGGAGATGTATTTCCTTGAGGGATAGGGGCTAGCCCACACCTTTGCTCGCTTTTTTGTGACTGCTTGGACGGTCTGTGGTGCTGGACCGCTGATGGGTTGGCCGCTACGATCGCGGCAACCAGAATGAAGGGAGCGAGGCCCATGCGCACATTTGCAGAAATTTTCGAGATGGCGGCCGACCGTAAGGGCGGCGCTGACGTTGTGGAAAGCATGCTGCCCGAGGTCAAGACGGCAGAGGAGCTTTATACCATCCCGAGCGACCGGATCCTCGCGGGCATGACCCGGGCGGTGTTTCAGGCGGGCTTCAGCTGGAAGGTGATTGAAAAGAAATGGCCGGGCTTCGAGGAAGCGTTCGAGGGCTTCGTGCCGGTGCGCTGGAAGTTCATGTCCGATGACGATCTGGACAGCCTGTTGAAGGACACACGCATCGTCAGGAACGGCCCCAAGATTCTGACTGTGCGAGACAATGCCATCCTGGTGTGTGACCTTGAGGACGAATATGGCTCCGCCGCCAAATGCATCGCCGACTGGCCAGCGGAAGATTTTGTCGGCCTTCTCGAAATGCTCAAGAAGCGCGGTGGCCGTTTGGGCGGCATGACCGGGCAGATATTCCTGCGGTTCCTGGGGCGGGACGGCTGGGCGCTTTCCCAGGATGTGGTAACTGCGCTGATCCGCGAAGGCGTGGTGGACAAGGCCCCGACGGGCAAGGGTGCCATGCGTGCCGTGCAGGCTGCCTTCAATGCCTGGGCGGACGAAAGCGGCCGCCCGTTCGCGCACATCTCCCGCACGCTATCCTACACGGTCGGGTAAACCTCACGGCCCATCGGGGCATCAAGATTCAATCTCTTGCCACGCCAAGGCTAGCTGGTGCAGACTGTTCCCCTTGGGGGACAGTTGACCCGGACGTGACCGGATGGCCGCCTAGTGAGTGGGTAGCCGTCAGTGCACGCCGTGAGGTGTGTGATGCATTTTGGCAAACCGGAATTTGTGGTGTCAGGTCCCGCACGCGGACAGCTTTTGCTGTTGCTTGCCTGGCTCGCTGCGCTTCTCGTGGCAATCGGCGCGCAGGCGCAGGATGTCGCGCCCGCAACGCCAAGCCATGATGCCGCGCCGGAGACCGATGGCCCTATGCGGCTTGTGGACGGCTGGTTTGTCTATCGGGACCAGATCGTTCCGCCTGCCAGCCTGGCTGCCGCCGCGTGCGGCAGGGGGGACGCCGAGGCCATCACCGCCCCTGATG
>JBNKYQ010000268.1:0-3858 GCA_050300975.1 Kordiimonas sp. | reverse complement strand
GAAAACTGGAAATGCTCGATCAGCCCGGTTTGACCCGCTCGCCGAAAATAGCCGATCCGACGCGGATATGTGTGGCACCAAGCGCAATGGCGCGTTCGAAATCGCTGCTCATGCCCATCGACAGGCCCGCAAGGCCGTTGCGGTCGGCGAGTTTGGCCAGAAGGGCAAAATGCAGGCTGGGTTCTTCGTCCACCGGCGGGATGCACATCAGGCCAACGACATTGAGGCCCAGATCACGGCAGTCCTTGAGGAGGCTTTCAAGGTCTTCAGCCATCGCGCCGCCTTTCTGTTCCTCGCGGCCCGTATTCACTTGCAGGTAGATGGGCAAATGCCGGCCCTGCTTGTCCATCTCAGCCGCCAGCGCTTTCGCGAGCTTGAGGCGGTCAACCGACTGGATCACGTCAAACAGCGCCACAGCGTTCGCCGCCTTGTTGGTCTGCAAGCTGCCGATCAGATGCAGTTCCACATCCGGGTATTCGGGCTTCAGCACACCCCAGCGTTCTTCGGCTTCCTGCACCCGGTTTTCGCCGAACACCCGGTGGCCTGCCTTCAGCGCTGCGCGCACGCGCTCTATCGGCTGCACCTTCGAGACCGCGACCAGCCGTGGCTGGTTCTCATCCACGCCCACGTGTTTGCACATGCGGGTGATCTCTTTCCTGACCGCGTCGATATTGGCTTTGATGTCCGGCGTCATTCTAAGGCGTCCTTTAGGCTTGTTGGTGCCCCGTTCCTATGGGATAGCTAAGCCCTATGGTCAAGAGCGAGATTACATTAAGGGCTGAACGGGCGGCTGCCAAGATGGGCTTAGCCATGGGCGGTGCGCTGCCCATTTTCATCACCCATACGGGCCGTGTGCCCGAGCCCGAAGCCGTGGCCTTGGGCCTGCCGGAAGGCTCGGTGGTGATCGTGCGGGACTATGATCATGCTGATCGCATGGCGCTTTCGCGCGGCCTTCGTCGCGTAACAAAGGAACGCAGGCAGTTGCTGCTGATCGCGGGGGACGCGGCGCTTGCGCGCGCAGTCGGCGCGGACGGGGTGCATTTGCCCGAGCATCAGCTTAAACGCCCACCCGTCCTGACCGGCTTTTCGTTCGTGACTGCGGCGTGTCACAGCCGGGCGGCCATGCGCCGCGCGGCAGAGGTCGGTGCGGATCTCGCGCTGGTGTCGCCTGTGTTGGAAACCCGTAGCCACGTGGGGGCTTCTGCCTTGGGCGTTCACCGCTTTGCGCGGCTTGTGGAAGGCGCGCCCTTGCCGGTCGCGGCGTTAGGCGGCGTCAATGCGGTGACGGCCAAAAAACTAAGGCCGCTTGGGATAGCGGCCTTTGCAGCAATTGATGGGTTTCTTGGATAGCGCGGGTTAGAAGCGCAGGCGACCGCCCAGGAAGATCATCTGGGATTTCTCGCCCGCTTCAGGGTCAAGCATCAGGCGGCTGCCATAGTCATAGTAGCGCACCCCGCCGCGCAGGCCGAGCGAGTCGGTCAACCGGTAGCTGGCGCCCAGTTCAACGGAAATGATGTTGCGGGCTTCGTTCTCAATACCGAACAGGTCCGCGCCTTCGCGGTATTCGGAAAGCGACAGTCGGGCAGACCAGCTGGACGCCTGATAGGAGAAGCCGACATCAAAACCGGACATGTCGGCCTCAAACAGGCTGGTCTGGCGCATCAGCGACGCATCCACACCGAAGCCGGAATAGCCGAGCGAGAGGCCAACATTATACTGGCGTTCCGCCAGATCGCTGCTGCTGAAGGCGTTTGCCGCAGGCAGGCCCTGCATGGACAGGCGGTAAGCGCTCTTGAGTGCGATTTCGAAGCCGCGGTCGTTCGGGTCATTCTTGTCAGCGCCAAAGGTCACACCCAGGCGGCCGGTGGTGCCGAACAGGTCCTGGCCGTATGAGCCGCGAACCGTACCGTCTGGCGCCAGAAGCGATGAGAAGTCAGGCCGGTCAGCCATATTGCCCATGGTTGGGCCGCTTGTCGAAGGGCCCGCTTCGCGCAGGTAGAAGAAACCGTTATCCGGGGATTCGGTCGTATTCGTCTTGTCCCTGAGGCTCAGCTCAAGGTCCTTGATCGCGTCGCCCTTGTCGGTCTTCTGCACATCGCGCAGCTTGGCCATCTGTTCGGCGATAAAGAGATCAAGGCTTTGGAGGAAACCGTTCGATTCAAAACGCGTTTTTTCATCCGCCAGCGTTGCTGTGGATGTGGCTGAAATCATCAGCGCCGTGACGGCATATTTGATCGCGTTTTTCATAGGCTTCGCCAACTCGTACACACTAGTACGCCATAATGGTATTGAATCCTTCGTTAACATAGCAAGGGCCAGGGGCAAAAATAGGGAAGCCTGTGTCCTGCTTGCCACTATTTTGACGCTTTTCGGACTGGTCAGCGCCTCTTCTGACCGCTATAACCCGCTGGAGGCCGAAAAAAGTTCGCTGGCAGCTGCATGCTGACAAGGCGATCGGGCCAGGAAAAACGAATCCACGGGGTGTAGTATGCAAAATTTTGCCCGTACCATGATGGTACTGATGGTCAGTCTCTCACTGGGCGCTTGCTCGATGTTCGGCGGCGGCGACAAGGGTGAGGACATGGGTCCACGGACCACGGCTATTGGCGTGAACGGCTATCTGTGGCAGGCGACGCTTGATACGCTTTCCTTCATGCCGTTCGACCAGGTAGAGCCGTCGGGCGGTGTCATCACCACGCACTGGCATTCAACGGCAGACGCCCCCGATGAGCGGGTCAAGCTGACCGTGCGTTTCATGTCGCAGCAGCTGCGCTCTGACGGCGTGAAAGTTTCCGTGGTGCGCCAGGAGCGCAAGGACGGCAACTGGCTGACCGTACCAGTACAGGCGGCAACGGCCCTGCAGATCGAAGAATCGATCCTGCAGCGTGCCCGCCAGCTGCGCGTTGCGGCCTCAAACTAAGCCGCCCCTTTTTGTGCGGTGCCCTTTTGGGGCGCTTATTGAACCAGTTCGAGCCGGGCGTGAGCCCGGCTGTTTCAGTATAATAGAGGCAGGGCCCAGGGCCTGGCCGGCAGTACAGAGATAGAGATCATGTCGCGCTACAACGCAAAAGCCACCGAAGCCAAATGGCAAAAAGTGTGGACCGAGTCCCAGACCTTCAAAACGGACACAGCGTCTGAAAAGCCGAAATATTATGTGCTTGAGATGTTCCCCTATCCGTCGGGTCGGGTGCATGTGGGCCACGTGCGTAACTATACCATGGGCGACGTGGTGGCGCGCTACCGCAAGGCGCAGGGTTATGAAGTGCTGCACCCCATGGGGTGGGACGCGTTCGGCATGCCGGCGGAAAACGCCGCGATGGAACGCAAGGTCCACCCAGCGGACTGGACCTACGACAATATCGCAAATATGCGCGAGCAGCTGAAGAACATCGGCCTTTCCATCGATTGGGACCGCGAGATCGCTACCTGCGACGCGGCCTACTATGGCAAGGAACAGCAGATTTTCATCGATTTCTATAATGCCGGCCTTGTGTACCGCAAGGAAAGCTGGGTGAACTGGGACCCGGTCGACAACACGGTGCTCGCGAACGAGCAGGTGATTGACGGCAAGGGCTGGCGCTCTGGTGCCCCGGTTGAGCGCCGCAAGCTTTCCCAGTGGTTCCTCAAGATCACCGATTTCGCTGACGATCTTCTTGAAGGCCTGAAGGGGCTTGAGCGCTGGCCGGATAAGGTGCGCCTGATGCAGGAAAACTGGATCGGCCGCAGCGAGGGCGCGCACGTAGAATTCAGCACCGAGGACGGCGACCCGATCCCGGTGTATACCACCCGGCCCGATACGCTGTGGGGCGCGACCTTCATGGTGCTGGCGCCAGAGCATAAGCTGGTGGCGAAGATCAC
>JBNKYQ010000267.1:0-3879 GCA_050300975.1 Kordiimonas sp. | reverse complement strand
GACACCCATGAGCCAACTGGAAACCATCATCAACGACGCGTTTGACAATCGCGATCAGGTCTCTGCCGCAACCACCGGCGAAATCCGCGATGCCGTTGATACCGCGCTGAACCTTCTCGACAGTGGCGAAGCCCGTGTGGCCAGCAAGGAAAGCGGCGAATGGGTGGTGAACCAGTGGCTGAAGAAGGCTGTGCTTCTGTCCTTCCGCCTCAATGACATGGAAACCATCGCCGGCGGCCCGGGGCAGAACACCAACTGGTGGGACAAAGTGCCATCCAAGTTTGAAGGCTGGGGCGAGAACCGCTTCCGCGACGCCGGCTTCCGTGCTGTGCCGGGCGCCATTGTGCGCCGCTCCGCCTTTATCGGCAAAGGTGCTGTGTTGATGCCGTCCTTCGTGAACCTGGGCGCCTATGTGGATGAGGGCACCATGGTTGATACATGGGCGACTGTCGGCAGCTGCGCGCAGATCGGCAAGAATGTGCATATCTCCGGCGGTACTGGTATCGGCGGCGTGCTGGAGCCGTTGCAGGCCGGCCCGGTGATCATTGAAGACAATTGCTTCCTTGGCGCCCGGTCAGAGATCGCCGAAGGCGTGATCGTTGAAGAAGGCGCCGTGATTTCCATGGGCGTGTTCATTGGTGCCTCGACCAAGATTGTTGACCGCAACACAGGCGAGGTATTCATGGGCCGCGTTCCAGCCTATAGTGTTGTGGTGCCGGGCACGCTGCCGGGCAAACCGCTTCCGGACGGCACCCCTGGCCCGAACCTGGCCTGCGCCGTAATCGTGAAGCGGGTGGATGAGCGCACGCGCTCCAAAACCTCGGTGAACGAGCTGTTGAGAGACTAAACCCATGGCCAGCCTTGACCCCATCCTCCTGAGCCAGGAACTGATCCGCCTTGAAAGCGTGACGCCGGACAAGGGCGACGCCTTGGATCTGCTGATGGGCTACCTGACGGAAATGGGATTCAAGTGCGAAAAGCTGGTGTTCGAGGAAGAAGGCTATGCCCCTGTCCCGAACCTCTATGCCCGCCTGGGGAGTGAGGCCCCCAACTTCTGTTTCGCCGGCCATACAGATGTAGTGCCTGTGGGCGCGAAGGACCACTGGTCGGTTGACCCCTTCACGGCCGAAGTCCGCGACGGCCAGCTTTATGGCCGCGGCGCAAGCGATATGAAGTCCGCCATCGCCGCCTTCGTGGTCGCGGTTGAGCGCCGGCTTGCCAAAGGCACGCCGAAAGGCTCGCTCTCGCTTCTGATCACAGGGGACGAGGAAGGCGACGCGGTCAATGGCACCAGAAAGGTGCTGGAATGGATGCGCGAGCGCGGTGAGCAGATCGACATGTGCCTTGTGGGTGAACCCACCAACCCCACCGAGATGGGCCAGATGATCAAGATTGGCCGCCGCGGCAGCCTGCACGGCATCGTCACCACCCATGGAACCCAGGGCCACGTGGCCTACCCGCATATGGCCAAGAACCCCCTGCCCGATATGGTGAAGGTACTGGCCACGCTCGACGGGCCGCTCGATGAAGGCAACGACCGCTTCCAGCCGTCCAACCTTGAGATCGTCAATATCCATGTGGGCAATGACAGCCACAATGTGATCCCGGCGGAAGCCAAGGCGCGCTTCAATGTGCGCTTCAACAATGAATTCACACCTGAAGCCCTGCGCGAAGAACTGACCCGCCGCATGGACAGCGCAGGCGTCGACTATGAGGTCGACTGGTGGCTTTCGGGCGACAGCTTCCTCACTCCCGCGGGCCCCTTGTCTGACGCCGTGCAGGAAGCCGCCAACGCCCGCCTTGGTGTCACGCCTGAGCTGTCGACAACCGGCGGCACCTCGGACGCGCGCTTTATCAAGGATATGTGCCCGGTAGTGGAATTTGGCCTGGTGGGCGCAACCATGCACAAGATTGACGAGCATGTGGCCGTCGCCGACATCGAAGCCCTGACCGACATCTATGAAGATGTGATCAACCGGCTGCTGGGCTAAAGCCCCACCTAAAATCTTTCTAGTTTTGGTAGAGCGCCGTTGGGCGTAACCTGACCCTCAAGCGGATAAGAATTCCCGGGTGACGACGGACGGCTGTTTCGGTGGCTTTCCTGTATGCGATGATAGAGGGGCCCAGCCCCAGAGAGACGTTGCACTCCTCCCGAGCCTCTGGCTGAACCCCAAGGCTCCCCTCGGGGTCTGTCACCAAGTGTGCAGACCCCGACCCCTTTTTGGGCCTTCGAGTTGGTCAGACGTCTTCGCCCCTAAGGCCGGCGATATTGGCTTCCCAGTTGGCGCCGTCGAAATCACCCAGCTCAACACCCTCAACCGTTGTTTTGTCGATGCAGTTGAGGTTGACCGACCAGCCATCCGGATGGCTGCGGGGCACATAGAAGCTTTTGACACCGCAGGTTTTGCAGAACAGATGCTTTGCGGTTCCCGTATTGAACCGATAGTCGGTCAGATTGTCCGTGCCGGAGGTGATGCGGAACTCGTCCTGTGTTGCGAACACATGGATAAAGCCAGTCATGCTGCAGATACTGCAGTTGCAGCGCTTGGCCACCAATGTGGCCGGACCGTCCATCTCAAACGTTACAGCACCACAGTGGCACCCGCCCTTATGTGTGGTCATTGTCATGCATCTTTTCCCTCGCCATCAGACAGTTGACTGATCCTTGGGTATAGACTGAGAAGCATGGTTTGTGCAAACCCCGGCATGCGCGCCACAACAGAACGAAGCTTCAGCGGCAGGGGCCTGTCAAGGAAGTGGACTTCAGCCGCAGCCTGGCGGAACCGGGCCATGTCCCGGTGCCAGAAGGCCGCCATCATTACCCGGCACGCCGTATCTGAAATTGCCCGGCGGATATCTGCCTCATGGGGCCTGAACATGCCGCCTTGGCTCAGGTTCTTCTTAAGGATCTCAATCCGCCCCAAATCCACGAGGATGCCATCCGTGGACATATTGTCCCCATTCTTGAGGATATCCACCGTGATGCGGGCGTCACAGGCGACGCGCCCGGCAAGGGCCAGCCGTCGCGTGAAATCTGCGTCGCTCCCCAGCACATTGTTGAGGCTTGCGTCAATTCCACCAAGCGCGTCGTGTGCTGTTTTCCGGAACATTTTCGCTGATGTGAAGACCGGGTTTTCCAATAGGATCTTGGTGAAGGCATTCTCGCCCAGATCAATGAAATCGTCGCCGAACGACTGGACATCCCGCCAGAAAGCCCCGCTCATGGATGCGAATTTGTCATGGTTGACGGCAGCCGCCCCGGTCTCGCGAAAATTGCTGAACAGCAGAGTAGCGCCCGGCGCCAGGTCCGCCAGGCGGGCCAGCCGTTCAAGATGATCCGGGTGCCAGCTGTCGTCGCTGTCGCACAGGGCGATCCAGTCCCCCTTCGCCAGGCGGACCGCCCGCGCCCGCGCGCCTTCGCACCCGACATTTTCCTGCTGGAACAGCTTGATCCGGTCGCCGAACCGCGACCTTAGAATGTCTGCGGTGCCGTCAGTAGAGCCGTCATCCATGACGATAATTTCATTGGGCAGCCGCGTCTGCGACAGGATCGAGTCGATCGCCGTGACGGTTAGTGCAGCACGGTTATAAGTCGTCAGGACCACAGAAATCTTCATGGTTTCCCCCCCACCACAATCGCGTGGGAGCATATCGGCTCAACACTTTAGGTGTCAATACAACACAAAGATTATGTGAGGGTGCCCCGTGCCCTGAGCGCCGCAGCTAGTGTGCCGTCATCCAGATAATCCAGCTCGCCACCCACAGGTACGCCGTGCGCCAGCGCCGTGACCTTCACCCCGCTGCCCGCCAGTCGCTCAGCCAGATAATGGCTGGTGGTTTGCCCGTCCACAGTGGCATTCAGCGCCAGGATCACTTCCT
>JBNKYQ010000266.1:0-3956 GCA_050300975.1 Kordiimonas sp. | reverse complement strand
AGCGCGATGATTACATCCTGCAGGCGCGTCCGCGCGTCCAGCACACCGCCCAGCTGGGTGATCGGCGCGGGGACAGAGGTGCCGGCGCCAAACTCGTCGCTGATGCTTGCCACGTCGCCCACTTCAAGCTTGAGGCGCGCGAGGTCCTTCGGCGCAATGCCCGCGGTGATGCGCAGGCTGTCGGTGGCATAGAGGCTGCCATAGTTCATGCCCGCTGCAACCAGTTGGCCGCGCTCCACAGCTGAGGCAACAATGCGCGCAGGATAGTCGACACTGAAGCGGGTACGGGCCAGGTTGAGGCGCGCCTGTGCAGCCGCGGCCTTCGCTGCCTTCAGCCGGGCCTCAAGGGCCTGCACCTGGGGCTCTTTCGCCACCAGCGCCGGGGCTGGTTTGTCCGGGAACACGCGCTTCCAGTCGCGGATGAAATTGTCGGCGTTGGCGCGGGTCTGCAAAAGGTCGGATTCAGCCGAGGCCACCTGGGCTTCGGCCTGCTCGAGAGCCAGCTCATAGTCGCGCGGCTCAACGGCAAAAAGCACCTCACCCGCGTCCACCAGCGCGCCAGGCTCCAGTTTCGGGTTCACGCTCACAACACGGCCACCCACCTGCGGGCTGATGGCCACACCTGCGCGCGCGGACACTTCACCGGTGATTTCAAGCGTCGGGGTGTGGGCCAAGGCCTTTGGCCGGAACACATCCACCACCAGGCCGCTTTGCGTCGACGAATAGCCGGGGCCGTTGTCGCCGGCCAGGCGAATAACCTTGGTGATGGCAACGGTGCCCACCACCACGGCAATCACCAGACCAACCTGGATCAGGCCAACAGCCTTTTCACTGCCCTTCGCTACATGAAATGCCTCGACTACCCGCTTCATAGAACTTCCTTTGTCGCGCCCGGCACGCCCGCACCGTAACGGAATCGAATTATTAGACGCGCCCGTCCATCAATTGTTGGGATACCACACCATGGATGCCATGCCGTCAAGCGAAAGCATATCCCCCAGACTGGCTTCCATGGTTGATACGCATCAAATTTACGTTTCCTGCGCGTGAGCAGATCATCCGCTTGAGATCATGGCTTTTATCCGGGCCGGAAAATGCTATATGAAAACGAACGCTTTGCCCGGGCCACCTGCGCACGGGCGCCGGACTGGACCGGAACAATATAGGAAGATCTGATGGTAAAAGTTTCTGTGACCAACCTTGCGGGCCAAACCCGCGACATCGATGCCGAAGAGGGCCTGTCGCTGATGGAAAACATCCGCAACAACGATTTCGATGACCTGGCTGCCATCTGCGGCGGCTGCTGCAGCTGCTGCACCTGTCACGTTTATGTGGACGGCGCTGATTTTGGCAAACTGCCCGCGATGGAAGATGACGAGCATTATCTCCTTGAGGACAGCGAGCACTATAAAGAAGGCGCGTCCCGCCTTTCGTGCCAGATTGAGGTTGATGGATCCATGGACGGCCTCAAGGTCACCATCGCGCCAGAAGCGTAAGACTGAAGCTGAACGACCGACGCTGCAAAGGACATCCAAATGACCACCGCATTCCTGACCACCGCGACTTCTGCTGACGCCACCCCCCTGCGCCTTGTAAGCACAGAGACCTGGCAAGACGGCCTCACGGAGGCCCAGAAGGCCTGGGCCGACAAGGTCGAGTTTGTCGGCGACGCAGGCACCTGCGTGCTGCTGCCCGGCGATGATGGTGGTCTGGCGCTTGCGGGCGTGGCGGAAGGCAGTGTGGGTGTATGGTCGCTGGCCAATGCCGCGGCCCTGCTGCCCAAGGGCACCTACCGGCTTGAAGGCGAGGATACTGCCGTTGCGGCCAAGCTGGCGCTGGGCTGGGTGCTGGCACAGTATAAGTTCGACCGCTACCTGAGCGAAAAGCCCGAAGGTGGCCGTGTGCTGGCCCTACCTGAAGGCACTGACGTTAAGGCGGTTGAAAAGCAAGCCGCAGCCGTCTGCCTGACCCGTGACCTTGTGAACACGCCCACCGAAGACATGGGCCCGGCCCACCTCCAGGACGTGGCCGAAGGCCTCGCCGAAGAGTTCGGCGGCACCTGTTCAACGGTTGTGGGCGAGGACCTGCTGGATGAAAACTTCCCCGCCATTCATGCAGTTGGCCGGGCAGCGGGTGTTGGCCGCGAACCACGGCTGATTGACCTGAATTGGGGCGAAAGCGGCCCCAAGGTTACGCTGGTGGGCAAGGGTGTGTGTTTCGACACCGGCGGGCTGGACCTCAAGCCCGCGGCAGGCATGCTTCTGATGAAGAAGGACATGGGCGGGGCGGCCCACGTGTTGGCGCTCGCGCGGCTGATCATGTCCATGGAGACAAAAGTGCAGCTTCGGGTGTTGATCCCGGCGGTCGAGAACGCGGTGGACGGCAATGCCTTCCGCCCGGGCGATGTGCTGGCGACCCGCAAAGGTATATCAGTTGAAGTGGGCAACACGGACGCCGAAGGCCGCTTGGTGCTCTGTGACGCGCTGGCGCTTGCGTGCGAAGACACACCCGACCTGTTGATCGATTTCGCGACGCTCACGGGCGCCGCGCGGGTGGCGCTGGGCCCTGACCTTCCGGCAACCTATGCCAACAACGAAGATCTCTGGACCGCGATCGACAAGGCGGCGGCAGCTGAGACCGACCCTGTGTGGCGCATGCCCCTTTGGGCGCCCTATGATGAAACGCTTAGAAGCGATGTGGCAGACATGAGCAATGTCTCCGACGCGGGCGGCATGGCGGGCTCCATCACAGCCGCGCTTTACCTGCAGCGATTCGTTGAGGAAGGCACCCCGTGGGTACACCTGGATGTTTTCGCCTGGGTACCAAAACCCAAGCCTGGCCGCCCGAAAGGGGGCGACGCACAAGCCATTCGCGCCATGCATGTCGCCATGAAAGACTTCTTGTCGCTTGACGACTAGGCCAAAATTAGGTCACTTTAGGGGCTGAAGTTCTGTGTCACCTTTGATCATTCCGGCTAAGGAACGAGCCTGTGGCAGAAAAAACCAATCCCCGGATGCTGAAGATTTGGCACACCGCCAATCTTGATGTCGTGCGCGCGGACGTCCCTGACCTGACCCTCAGGCAGATGACCGTCCTTCTGACCGTCTATATGACCAGTGACCCGCATACCGTCCGTGGTCTGGCCGCCAAGATGAATGTGACCAAGCCTGTGATCACCCGGGCGCTCGACACGCTGGGGCAACTTGGCTACCTCAAACGCAAGCGCGATGAGAAAGACCGCCGCAACGTGCTGGTGCAGCGTACCGTCAAGGGCGCCGTGTACCTGAGCGAACTGTCTGACCGTATCCTGGCGGCAGAAAAACTCGTGGACGCTGGGGAAGGCGGCTATGAGTGACCTGCTGCACGGCTTTGGCCTGCCGCCGCTCTATGACCCGAACGATCTCCTGACAAGCAGCAAAAACCTTCTTGGGGGCAGCATGATCGACGGCCTTGGGGCCCGCCCCATCGTCGCGGTGAAAGCTGAGCCCGAACCCGACGCCGAAACTGTCACCGAGCTTCTCTATAGCGAGCCTGTGCAAATTCTGGCGGAAGTGCCGGGCTGGTGGTTCATCATCAGCCTGATCGACGGCTATATGGGCTGGGTGCCCGACAGCGCCGTGGACGAGTTTGACGTGCTGCCGAGCCACCGCATTTCCGCGCCGCTATCGCATGTCTACCGCGAGCCGGACCTCAAGTCCGCGCCCGAAGTAGTGCTGCCCATGGGCGCCTTCATCACCCTGCCCGGCGTATCGGAAAATGGCTTTTCTGAGCTGCATGTGGGCGGCTGGATATTCGACAAACACGTCACCCCCATAGGCCACGGCAAGGCCGACCCGGTGGGCACGGCTGAAAGCTTCATCGGCTCGCCCTACCTGTGGGGCGGACGGTCGAAGCTCGGCATCGACTGCAGCGGACTGGTACAAACGGCGCTCGCCGCCGCAGGCTACCGCGTGCAC
>JBNKYQ010000265.1:0-3959 GCA_050300975.1 Kordiimonas sp. | reverse complement strand
GCGCAGGGCGAGGTAGAGTTTCTCCAGCGTGTTCAGCGCCATGTACGGGCAGACATTGCAGTTGCAATTGCCGTCCGCGCCGGGCGCGCCAATGAAGTTCTTGAGCGGCGCGGCCTTTTCCATCTGGTGGATGATGTGCGGCTCGGTCGCGACAATAACGGTGTCACTTTCTGTTTCCGAAGCGAACTTGAGGATCGAGCTGGTGGAGCCAACATGATCCGCGTGCTGCACGATATTGTCCGGGCACTCAGGGTGCGCGGCAACAGGCGCGTTCGGGTGTTTGGCCTTCAGCTTGATCAGCTCTTTTTCGCTGAACAGTTCATGCACAATACAAGTGCCCTGCCACAGAAGCATGTCGCGCCCCAGCTTGCGCGACAGGTAACCGCCCAGGTGGCGGTCTGGCGCGAAGATGATCTTCTGGTCTTTGGGCAGTGAGCTCACGATATGTTCGGCATTCGAGCTGGTCACAATAATGTCGGTCAGGGCCTTCACCGCAGCCGAGCAGTTGATGTAGCTCAGCACCATATGGTCCGAGTGTGCCTTGACGAACTTCTCGAATTCGTCTGGCGGGCAGCTGTCCTCAAGGCTACAGCCTGCGGCTAGGTCCGGCAGGACCACCTTTTTCTGCGGGCTCAGGATCTTGGCAACTTCAGCCATGAAGCGCACGCCACAGAAAACAATCATCTCGGCGTCGGTTTCCGCAGCCTTGCGCGAAAGGTCGAGGCTGTCGCCCACGAAATCCGCAATGTCCTGGATTTCAGGAGCCTGGTAATAGTGGGCCAGGATAACCGCATTCTTTTCCTTGCGCAGGCGCTGGATCTCGGCGACGAGGTCGAGGGTGGGATCAACAGCGGTGCTTGTTTGCAAATTCATGTCAGTCTCCTGCACGCAATACTAAAAACCTATTGGTGCGGCATAGATAGCCCCCAAAAAGCCTAAAGGCAAGGCCTAGGCGGGGAGGCGATATTCGCTCAATAGCGTTGCCTGCCCATCTGTCAGGACACGGCCTTCGTCCACCAGCGCAATCAGGTGCCCGAGCACAGACCGCGCAGCCGCCGGATGCAACGCCTTGTTCACATCCTTGTACATACGGCTGACCATTATATCGATTGTCAGGGGCCCATCTTCAAGGTGCTTCAAAATCTGGCCTTCGCGCATACGCCGGTGCGTGATGATGCCGCGGATGAAGGGTTCCGGGTCTTCAACCGCCGGACCGTGGGTCGGCAAGAGGCGCGCGGGCTTTTCTTCAATCGTGCGCTTGAGGCTTCTAAGGTACGCGCGCATGTCGCCGTCAGGCGGGGAAATCACTGTGGTGGCCCAGCCCATGATATGGTCGCCGCAAAACAGCGTCTGTTCTTCCTCGAGCATGAAACACAGGTGGTTGGCGGTGTGGCCGGGCGTGTGGATGGCGCGAAGGGTCCAGCCGTCGCCTTCCACGCGCTCACCATCCGCCAGCCTGTGGTCTGGCTGGAACGCATGGTCGGCGCCTGCCTCGACTTCTTCGCCATCAAGGCCACCTTTTCGGCCGGCACCGTGGGGCCCGAACGCATAGATGGGCGCACCCGTCTTTTCGCTCAGCCAGGCGCTCAGGGGCGAATGGTCAATATGGCTGTGGGTGACCATGATATGGCTGATGGTCTTGCCCTTGGTCGCCTCCAGGATGGCGTGGCCGTGCGCTTCCATCATCGGCCCCGGGTCAATCACCGCCACATTCTGGCTGCTGCCCACAATATAGGTGCCCGTGCCCGTGTAGGTATAGGGGCTCGGGTTCTGGCACAAAACGCGGGTGATCAACGGGGAAATCGTCTCCGCTTCACCATAGGGGGCGTTCAGGTCATGGATGAATTCGGCGCTCATAAGGTCTCCAAAGGCTTGTCCAATGGGTAACCTGTGTCGCATTCGCTGAAAAGCAAAATGACGGAAACTTGAAATTTCAGGGAAGGTGGTTCGGAGCCGACCGCACCAAAGCGGATTGAGGTGGGGCAAGAGGCGCGGCCGACTCCAATGGCTGGGTCTTCAACAAATTGGCAGCTGCGAAGACCCGAAACTGAGGAACCCGGTATCTGGTGGCAGCCGGAGCACCAGGTTCGCTTCCATATTCGCAAACCCCGTGCCAGAAACGTGCCCCCCGGATTTCAGCGATTTGAGCCCTCAAGGGCCTGTATGTGACCCATTTTGTGTCGCACTGGGACAAGAATGTTTCATTTTGAGACATCGTCATGTGTGCCAAATTGAAGCAAAACGGCACGACCCGGCCTTTTTTCGGATGCGGGCAGGGCGTATGGAAAAGCGCTAGGTGGCGGCGCCGGTTTCCGCTAGGGTTTTTCTCCGGGGTCAGGGCCGGGGATCAGGGGAGGAGATTTTATGGGGGACTATCAAACCCGTCGCGTCATGGGATTCTGGCGCACCTGGGGCTTGTCCGTTGGCATGATGGTGGGCTCAGGCGTATTCATGTTGCCAACGGTTCTTGCGCCCTATGGGGCCTATGCCCTTGCCGGATGGCTAGTGACTGGCCTTGGTACCATCGCACTGGCTTATTCGCTTTGCTATATGGCCAAGCGGATAACCGCAACGGGCGGGCCTTACGCCTACAGCCGTGCCGGATTTGGTGACTTTGTCGGCTTCCAGATGGCCTGGGGCTACTGGATTTCCCTGTGGATTGCAGTGGCGGCGGTAACTGTTGCCTTTGTGGGGTACCTGGCGGAGTTTTTCCCGGTTCTGAAGACATCACCCACGCTGTCAGTGCTAGTGGGCTTGTCCCTTATTTGGGTGCTTGTTTTCATCAACTGCCGTAGCGTACGGGGCTCAAGCGCGCTTCAGCTTGTGACCACGCTTGCCAAGTTCCTGCCGCTTCTTTTCCTCGCCCTTGTGGGGCTGGTGAGCGTCGAAAGCACGAATTTCGCATCCATGAAAGAACCCGCGGACGGGCTGGATGCCACCATCGCTGCCAGTGCACTGGCCATGTGGGCTTTTATTGGCTTTGAAGTGGCGACCGTGCCTGCGGGTGAGGTTCAAGATCCGGCGATAACCATTCCGCGCGCCACCATGGCCGGTGTTCTTGCTGTGACCGTTCTTTATTTTGCGGTCACCGTGGCCGCCTTCGGCCTGTTGCCGGCTGACGAGTTGATGAATTCCACAGCGCCACTTGCGGACGCTGCTTCTGCGCTCGTTGGTCCCGTGGGTGCGACCGTGATAGCCATAATCGCCTTGGTCGCCACCAGTAGCGGCGTGAACGCCAACCTGTTTGCAGCCGGGCAGATGCCAATGGCGGCGGCGCTGGACGGCCTGTTCCCAAGCCTGTTTGGCATGAAGACGAAGTTCGGCACGCCCGCCTGGTCTTTCATTATCGGCGGCATACTTTCCTCGGTGGCGCTGGCGCTCAACTTCGTCAATGGCCTTGTGGTGGCCTTTGAATTCCTGATTTTGCTGTCCACCGTGACAGCCATCCTGCCGGTGGCCATGTCCGCGGCGTCCGCGTGGCTGTATGCTGTTCGTGATCCACACGCCTCGCGCGGTGTGCATCTGCGCGATACCATCGTGGCGGCCATCGGCTTTGGCTATGCGGTGTGGATTATCGCGGGGTCTGGGCGTGACAGCGTGTATTGGGCATTCCTGCTTCTGCTGGCGGGCCTGCCGATTTATGTTTGGGTTACAAGACAAAGACGAGAAGGGGCGGAATGAAAAGGCTGTCTGGAATGAATGAATATGGCGCGCTCAAGGTGGTGGCAGTAAGGCCGCCCGAGCATGCCTATGTGAGTGATGCGAAAATCGATGACGAATGGGAGCGCCTGCGTTTCTATTCCGCGCCAAAGCTCGCGCCCGCGATAGACGAGCACCAGATTTTCACCGACAAGCTGCGCGCTGCGGGGGCTGAAGTGATCATGCTCGGCGGCGATGACGCGCTAACCCTTGATTCCATCTATGCCCGCGACGCGCTGCTCGTCAGCCCTAAGGGCCTC
>JBNKYQ010000264.1:0-3984 GCA_050300975.1 Kordiimonas sp. | reverse complement strand
CGTCCATGATGTCGCCAGGCCGTGCGCTGAAGCGCAGGCGGGAGCTCTGGATGCGGCCTTCGGTGTAGACGATCAGCCCTTCATCAAGCAGGGCATCTGCGGTCTCTACAGCCGCCTGAAGCACCCCACCCGGGTTGTTGCGCAGATCGAGGATCACGCCGTCAAGGTCAGCGCCAAGCTCCGCCTTGATGGCTTCAATGGCCTTCTCAACGCCCTCACCGGTCTGCATGTTGAAGGTGGTGATGCGGATATAGCCGATGGTGTTGTCTTCCACGCGGTGTCGCACGGATTGCACCATGATCTTTTCGCGCACGATGGTGATATCGAACGGGGCGTCATAGCCTTCGCGCACCACGGTCACTACAATCGGCGCGCCCACGGCGCCGCGCATTTTCTTCACGGCTTCCGTCAGCGTCTTGCCCTGGATGCTTTCGCCGTCAATGTGGGTGATATAGTCGCCGCCCTGGATGCCGGCTTTGTCCGCCGGGGTGTCATCGATGGGGGAGACAACCTTCACCACGCCCTTTTCCATCTGCACCTCGATGCCGAGGCCGCCATATTCGCCTTCCATCTGGACGCGAACCTGCTGGTAGATGTCGGGGTTCAGGTAGGTGGAGTGTGGGTCAAGGGAGCGGAGCATGCCCTGGATGGCCGCTTCGATCACTTCCTTGTCGTCAACTTCGTCAACATACTCAGACCGGACGCGCTCGAAAATCCGCATCAGGAGATCGAGCTGCTCGTAGAACTCATCCTGATTCTTGCGCGTGTCTGCCTGGACTGCCGCGGGGGCCGTGAAGGCCACCATCAGGGCCATCATAGTCCCGGTTATAAGTTTCCGCATGTTGACACCTTTCGTTTTTATAACTCGTAACACTGCACGCCTTACCGCGCAGATGCTGTTCTTCTGCTTAGCCATGGGGCCGGGTCAACCGATTCCCCATTGTGCCTCAGTTCCAGATAGAGCTCGGCAGTTGCCTTGTTTTCGCTCATGGAACCTACGGGTTCTCCCGCCAGAACCCACTGGCCAACCACTGCCTGCAGCGTATCAAGCCCGGCCAGAAGGCTATGGTAGCCATCACCGTGCGAGATGATCAAGAGCTGTCCATAGTTCCTGAACGGTCCCGCAAAAACAATCTGCCCGTCATAAGGCGACACCACTTGCGCATTCTCCCGCGTGCTGATGCGAATACCGCGCACATGCACCGCGCCTTCCACTTCCCCGAACCGCCTGACGATGGACCCGATGGCCGGATAGGTCAGCTGGCCTTTCATCCGGGTAATCGGCGTCCGCAAGGTCGGCGCGGGCAGGGGAACCACAGGCTTTTGTCTAGGGCTAACAGGAACCGGGGTAATCTGCTTCCGTTTTGCGGCCTGCTGTTCCAGTTTTTCGACCAAATCCCGCAAGCTGGATGCTTTTTCCGCCATGTCGGCCAGTTCCTTGGCCAGTCCTTCCGCCTGGGCGGTCGCCCGCCGGGCTTCCGCATTCCGCTTATCCAAGAGTGAACCAAGTTTTAGTTGACGTTGGGTTAATTCGGCCAAGGTATTTTTCAGCGCGAAACGCTCTTCGCTCAAGGCGTCCTGCAGCGACGCGAGGATGCCAAGCTCCTCCCGAAGCGTCTCTGTCTGGCGGTTGATCTCCGGCACCAGGTTGCCCATCAGGGACGCGGTGCGGGCTGTCTTAATGGCCTCGCTGGGCTGCACAAGGGTGAAAGCCACCGGCCGTTTCGACAGCCGCTCCAGCGCGGACAGAAGCTTCAACAGCTCGCCTCGGCGGCCGTTCAGCTGGTCTTTTTTGAGAGCCGTCTCTGCCTCCAGGTCCGTGATGCGGTCCTCAAGGCGAATGGCTTCTTCTTCGCTCATGCGGATGTCGCGGGCGGCGGCCACAAGGTCTTCGGAAAGCTGGCGGGCCTCGTCAGCCGCTTCCTTGGCTGCTTCTTCAAGCGCCAGCTTTTCCTTTTCCTTGGCTTCCTGCTGGCGTTCCAGCCGCTCCAGGTTGGTCTCCGCCGCGTCCTTGCGGTCCTGTGCGACCGCACCGCCTGTCCCTACGGAAAGACTTGCGAGCGCAAGGAAACTGGCGCCCAGGGCAATGTATGCTCCTGCTCTACGCAGTGGCCCGGCCCTCGCTTGCGACCTGGCTTCCTGCGGTCAGCAGGTTGTGGCCTGTCATCTCCGCGGGTTGCTTGATGCCCAGAAGCGCCAGCATGGTGGGCGCCACGTCCGCCAGGCGGCCATCCTTCATGCCCTTGTCGCTGCCGATCAAAAGCACAGGCACATCAAAGCTGGTGTGCGCTGTGTGGGCCTGCCCGGTTGCCTCGTCCTTCATCATTTCCACGTTGCCGTGGTCGGCTGTCACCAGCATGGCGCCGCCGACCTCTTTGATCGCGTCTTCAAGCCGGCCGATGCAGCCGTCGATGGTTTCAACTGCCTTGATGGCAGCCGAGAGCACACCGGTGTGGCCGACCATGTCAGGGTTGGCGTAATTGACAACAATCGCGCCATACTTGCCGGACTTGATGGCTTCAACCAGCTTGTCGGTTACCTCAGGCGCGCTCATTTCGGGCTTCAGGTCGTAGGTGGCAACGTCGGGGCTTGGGACCAGGATGCGGTCTTCGCCTTCGAACACGCCTTCGGACCCGCCGTTGAAGAAGAAGGTCACATGGGCGTATTTTTCGGTCTCCGCGATGCGCAGCTGGTTGATATGGTTGTCCGCCAACACCTGGCCGAGCGAATTGTTGATCTCCTCAGCCGGGAACAGAACCGGCAGGAACTCGTTCAGCGCGGCGGAGAATTCCACCATGCCCGCGACCGCCGCAAACTTCGGCAGTGTGCCGCGCTCGAACCCGTCAAAGGCGGGGTCGACCATGGCGGTCAAAATTTCGCGGGCGCGGTCGGCGCGGAAGTTAGCCATGATGAAGCCGTCGCCGTCATGCATGCCGTCATAGTCGCCAATAGTGGTGGCGGCGACGAACTCGTCATTCTCCTCGCGGGCATAGGATGCTTCAACGGCAGCCTTGGCGCTGTCTGCCTGCTCAATGCCTTTGCCTGAAACCAGCGCGTCATAGGCCTTTTTCACCCGGTCCCAGCGCTTGTCGCGGTCCATGGCCCAGTAGCGGCCCGTGACCGTGGCGATTTTTGTGTCTGCGGCGTCAGCAATATCGGCTTCGAATTTGTCGAGATACTCAAGCGCGGAGCGCGGCGGCGTGTCGCGGCCGTCCATGAAGGCATGAATGCGTACGGGTACGCCGGCATCCGCGATGATGGTTGCAAGCGCGGCGATATGGTCCTGGTGGCTGTGTACGCCGCCGGGGGACATCAGGCCCATCAGGTGCGCCGTGCCGCCAGAGGCTTTCATGCTCGAGATGAAGGTCACCAGCTCAGCATTCTTCGCCAGCTCCCCGGTCGCCACCGCTTCGTCGATGCGCGGCAGGTCCTGCAGCACGACCCGGCCGCCGCCCAGGTTCATGTGGCCCACTTCACTGTTGCCCATCTGCCCGTCGGGCAGGCCAACAGCCAGGCCGCTGGTGGCAAGCCACGCACGCGGTACGCTGGTCCACAGTCGGTCATAGTTCGGGGTGTTCGCCAGTTTGATGGCATTGTCAGCCGTTTGATCGCGGTAGCCCCAGCCGTCCAGGATACAAAGGACTACAGGTTTTGGTGTGCTGCTCATCTACTTACTCTCTCGGCTTGCCTGCGGGCGTTGAATTCAAGTGTGGCCTTGGTTTGTTGGCATTTTAGTCGCGATGGTAAGGATGCCCAGCATTAATTGACCACGCGCGGTAAATTTGTTCGGCCAGCATGGCGCGCACCATCATATGGGGCCACGTGAGCGTGCCGAACGCCAGCTTCAGGTCGGCTTTTCCAAGCACGCTGGCGTCCAGCCCGTCAGCCCCGCCAATCACAAACGCCACACGGCTGATGCCGGTGGCCTGCCATTCGTCAACCCTGCCCGCGAACTGGCGGGACTTCAGCGCCTTGCCGTACTCA
>JBNKYQ010000263.1:0-3992 GCA_050300975.1 Kordiimonas sp. | reverse complement strand
TAGTGTACGCTAGGAGTTGAGCTGCGGTTTCAAAGGCTGCGTTGCCGCCACCAATTACCGCCACATCCTGTCCAGCAAAAAGTGGGCCGTCACAAGAGGCACAGTAGGTCACGCCTTTGTTTTCAAATTCTTCAGCTCCTTCGGCTGGCAGGACGACCAGACATGGGGCCGCAAGGTCAAACTGCCGAAGGGCGGCGAAGTCAGCCTTCAGGGCGCGCAGGCTGATGGCCTCAAGCCCGATAGCTGGTGCGCTGCCTACAAAACCATGGGCGTATGGCGCGACCTGCAGGAATGGCAGGAACTTGGAGTCCGGCGCCTGAACGGCAAGGATTTGCCGCCACGGTCGATCCCTGCAGCCCTGATTGTGGGCGACGAAGGCGATGACGAAGGCTATCTGGTCTACCGCAACTTCTGTTCCGTGATGCGCTATAACCCATCCTTCAAATATGCCTTGGCTGTCGGCCTGCTGTCCGACGTGATCGCAAAGGACTAGGGCGCATGCGCAATCTTGCCATCATCTTGTTCCTGAGTGCGCTTTTGGCGGGTTGTTCTTCTTCCATGCGCCCGATCGGCCGCATGCCACAGAATGATGAGCTTCCCCGCGGGTCCCAGGGCGTGGAACGAAAGGTCGGGAAGCCCTACAAGATTGCCGGTGTCTGGTATACGCCTGCCGAGCAGCCACATTATGACGAAGTCGGCTATGCTTCCTGGTATGGCAGCGATTTCCATGGCAAAAAAACGGCGAATGGCGAAATCTACAACATGAATGCGCTGACGGCAGCGCACAAGACGCTGCCACTGCCGACATTCGTGAAGGTCACCAACCTGGAGAATGGTCGCAGTATTATCCTGCGCATCAACGACCGCGGACCGTTCGTCAAAGGCCGAATTATCGATATTTCTCGCCGCGGGGCGCAGCTCCTGGGCTTTGACAAACAGGGCGTAACCAAGGTGCGGGTACAGGCGGTTGATGAACACGGCCGTGTGCCGCAGTTGCCGAAAACACAGACGGCCCAAAATACTGCCGTCGGCGACGCGCATTATGTTCAGGTGGGCGCTTACAGCCAGCGGGAGAATGCCGAGATTCAGGCAAAACGCCTGCGCGGACGCGGTCATGATGCCCGGATCGAACAGTCGGCATCCAACGGGCGCACGCTGTGGCGGGTACGGGTAGGGCCCTTCATTGAAATGCTTCTTGCAGAAGAGAAACTTGACCGAATTGTAGCTGATGGGTTTTATGAGGCCCGAATTTTCACTGAATCGTCGCGATGATAGAGAGACAAGGGAAGGCAATGTTTAAAATGAAACTGGCACTCATCGGAATCACCATTTCGGCGCTACTGGCTATTGTACAGCCGGCAGGCGCCCAGCAAATGGCGACACCGGCAAAGCATGCCATCCTTCTTGATGCCTCAACGGGCAGCATCCTGTTTGAAAAAGATGCGGATGAGCCTTTCCCACCGGCTTCCATGAGCAAGCTGATGACCGTCTATCTGGCGTTCGACGCTATCAAGCAAGGTACCATGCGGCTTGACGACAAGGTTGTGGTTTCAGACGAGGCCTGGCGCAACTGGAACAACCGTGGTTCCACCATGTTCCTGCGGGCGCGAGACGAAGTCACTGTTGCTGACCTGCTGCGCGGTATCATCGTGCTCTCTGGCAATGATGCCTGTGTGGTGCTGGCCGAACATATGGCTGGGTCACAAGATGTGTTCGCCGAGTGGCTCAACGCCAAGGCAACCGAGCTGGGGCTTACTGGCAGCCATTTCCTGAATGCGAACGGCTGGCCAGCTGAAGGCCATGTGATGACGGCGCGTGACCTGGCGACGCTTTCCATGCATCTGGTCAATGATTTCCCGGATCTCTACCCAATGTTCTCCGAGCGCGAGTTCCTCTATAAGAATTTCGACCGCAACAAGCACAACCGCAACCCGCTTCTTGGCCGGTTCGCAGGCGCTGACGGCCTCAAGACGGGCCACACCGAAGAAGCTGGCTATGGCCTCGCAGCCTCAGCTGAGCGTGACGGTCGCCGCCTTGTCCTGGTTGTCGCAGGTCTGAGCTCGATGAATGAGCGCATGCGCGAAAGCTCGCGCCTGATGCAATATGGTTTCCGCAATTTCAGTCACTATCCGCTGTTCAAGGCCGGTGAAACGGTTGATTACGCAGAAGTATGGCTGGGCGCTGACAAAACTGTGCCGATGGTTGTGGCAGAAGACGTAGCCCTGACCATGTCGCGGCTACAGCGTGCGCAGATGAAAGTCAGCGTTCAGTACACCAATCCTGCACCAGCCCCGATTGCCAAGGGCGACAAGCTGGGTGAGTTGATCATCGAGATGCCTGACCGTCCAAGCCTCAAGGTTCCGCTTCTGGCTGGCCAGACCGTCGAGGAAGTCGGTGGTTTCGGGAAGATTGGGGCTGCGTTTGAATATCTGATCTTCGGATCCGCCGGTGCGGAGCCTGGGAAATAATGCAGGATATCTCCCCGAAATTCATTACCTTTGAAGGCGGCGAGGGCGCTGGCAAGTCGACGCAGATCCGCCTGCTCGCCAAATGGCTGACGGGCAGGGGCGTCGAGGTTGTGATGACCCGCGAACCTGGCGGTTCAACAGGGGCTGAGGAAATCCGGGAACTGCTGGTCAAGGGCGAAACCGACCGCTGGACGCCCATGTGCGAAGCGCTCTTGATGACGGCGGCGCGCGCCGAACATGTGGAACGCACGATCAAACCGGCGCTGCAGCGCGGTGTCTGGGTCTTGTGTGACCGCTTCTTCGACAGCACCATTGCCTATCAGGGCGGCGCCCGTGGCCTTGGGATCGATACCATGCGCAGCCTTCAGGAAACCGCACTCCATGGCTTGACGCCGGACCTGACGTTCATCCTGGACCTGCCGGTAGACGTGGGTCTCGCCCGTGCCTGCGGCCGTGAGGCCCTGCGCGAAGACCGCGAGGACCGCTTTGAGCGCATGAACTATGCCTTCCACGAGAATATTCGGGACGCCTACCTCAGGATCGCAAAGGCGGAACCAAAGCGCTGCATGGTCGTCGACGCCAACAGGGATATCACAACGCTGCAGAATGACCTGCGCGCGGAAGTAAATCACCGGTTTGTGGGCATGAAATGACCGACGACACCGCAACATCGCGCCATCCACGCGAAACCACCGCGGTTTTCGGCCACGAAGCAGCTGAACGTGAGTTTCTGGAAGCCTTCAACACCGGCCGGATGCACCACGCCTGGCTGATCACCGGCTCCAAGGGGATCGGGAAGGCCACATTGGCGTGGCGGTTCGCCAAGTTCCTGCTGACGCAAACTAGCGCAGATGATGGCCCGGGGCTGTTCGGTGACGAACTACCGCAGGAGGCAACATCCCTCGATGTCGACCCAGATAATCCCGCCATCCAGCGGATTCTCTCCGGTGGGCACGGGGGCGTTGCTGTTGCTGAACGCACAGAGAATGAGAAAACCGGCAAGCTTCGCAATGATATCGTCATTGACGACGTACGTAAGCTGACCAGCTTCTATTCGCAGACCGCCAGCGAGGGCGGCTGGCGTGTCGCGATCGTGGATGCGGCGGATGAAATGAACGCCAATGCAGCCAATGCGCTATTGAAGCTTCTCGAAGAGCCACCAGCCAAATCGATTCTGCTTCTTGTCGCGCATTCACCGGGCAAACTGCTGCCGACAATCCGCAGCCGCTGCCGGACCCTCAAGCTGAAAGCCCTGGGGGAAGAAAGCGTGAAAGCGGTCCTTGTTTCGCGCTATCCAACACTTGCGCCGGATGACCTGAATGCCCTTGCGCGCCTGTCTGGCGGCGCGCCCGGCAAAGCCATTGAGCTTGCGGAACTTGGCGGGGTTGGCCTCTACCGCGATATGGCTTCACAACTGGTGCGCCTGCCGCGTCTCAACATCCCGGAAGTTCATGCCTTGGCGACCCGCTTGGCGGCCCCAAAAGCGGATGCCGAATACAGGCTGTTTGTTGAAATGCTGCTGGG
>JBNKYQ010000262.1:0-3998 GCA_050300975.1 Kordiimonas sp. | reverse complement strand
GCCTTCGTCAAAGTAGACTGTGTTGCGATCGAAGTTTTCGTTCAGCTTGTTGCTGCCGGTGGTCAGGATGTTCGCGCGGAACAGCGAGCTGGTACCAGACAGGCTACGGAAGTGCACGTTGCCGAGGGCGCTGAAAGTATCGGTTGGCTCGAACAGGACCTGCAGACGGCCGGCGAACTCTTCAAAGCCGCCAAGAGCGTCATCTTCTTCGAGGTACGCGTTGTCGATATGGTCATCGCGGCGGCTGTAGAGCATGGACAGGCGTGCGGAGAGCTTATCGCTGATGCCCCCGCCCTGAGCGAATTCAACAGAGCCCGTGCCGTAAGAGCCGTAGCTCGCAGACAGGTAACCTTCGGCTTCCTGGGTCGGCTTGCGAGTGTCGAACTTGATGATGCCTGCTGGCGTGTTGCGGCCGAACAGCGTGCCTTGTGGGCCGCGCAGTACTTCAACGCGCTCAACGTCGAAAAGCGGGAAGCTTTTCAGGATCACGTTTTCCTGTACCACTTCGTCAACAACAACAGATACCGGCTGGGATGCCGCCAGGTCGAAGTCGGTGTTGCCGAGACCGCGGATATAAAAGCGCGGCGCAACGCGACCGTTCGAAGATTCTGCGTTCAGGCCAGGTACGCGGCTGGACAGCAGGCGAATGTCTTCGCCGCCAGCTGCGAAGGTGTTGATCTTGTCGCCGCTCAGTGCGGAGATGGAGATCGGAACGTCCTGAAGGCTCTGTTCACGCTTCTGGGCGGTCACAACGATTTCTTCAAGCATGAAGTCGCCGCCGGTGCTCTGTGCATTGGCGCCTACGGAAAGGGCCAGCGCAGAACAGCCTGCGATCAGGCATGCGCTATGGTTAAACCAAGTGTTTTTCATGGTGAATTTCCTCATTCGAAGTACGCAGCTTCTATTTTTATAAACAACTTTGGGAAACGCGCGATGCCATCGGTGCCGGGCATCTGAATTGGATAGTGCGTCCAAAGCCTTAGTTTGCATAGCCTGCACCTGATGAGAATATTTTTTCATCAGTCGCTTCACAACATTGCTGACCATGGAGTCAAAGTGTTGCAGATAAGCAACCAAATGGGTGTGGCGCTTATGCAAACGGGTATAAAGGTCGGCGCTGCGTGCCCTCCCTGTTTTCCTCGTTTTTCAGATGACTCAGAACTTTGTCGTGACATTTCATATCATATTGTCGACAATTTAACATCACTTTCATCAACTATTTCGTGATCGGCACGGGTAGCGCAAGATTGAGGGAAGAAGTCTCCACCACGCTTGATTGCGCACCGTCGACTGGATAGGGTGCTGGCATGATTTTCGAGAATACATTGACAGAAGGTCGCCTGATCAAACGCTACAAGCGTTTCCTGGCGGATGTGGAGCTGCCGGACGGCAGCGTGGTTGTGGCCCACTGTGCGAATTCCGGTTCCATGACGGGATGCAAGGAACCCGGCAGCCGGGTGTACCTGTCGCCCAATACCAACCCCAAGGCCAAGCTGGACTGGCGCTGGGAAATGGTGGAGGTAGACGGCCATCTGGTTGGCATCAACACAAGCCATCCGAACAAGCTGGCTGAAGAGGCCATTCTGGATGGCGTGATACCGGAACTTGCGGGCTACGCAAGCCTGCGACGGGAGGTGAAATACGGCCAGAACAGCCGGATCGATATCCTGTTGGAGGACCCGGAAAGCGCAGGCGCCCCAGGCCAGTGTTTCGTCGAAGTGAAGAATGTGACCCTCAGGGTAGGGGACGACGCCCAGTTCCCAGATGCTGTGACTGCGCGCGGTACCAAGCACTTGCGCGAGCTGATGGATATGGTGGCTGAAGGCCACCGCGCCGTCATGCTTTACCTTGTGCAGCGCGGTGATTGCTTGTCTTTTGCGCCCGCGGCGGATATTGATCCGACGTATGCGGCAACGCTGAAGGACGCCAGAGAGGCGGGCGTTGAAACTTTGTGTTATGTTTGTGATCTGTCGACAGACGGCATTCGGGTAGACCGCCCGATGCCATTGGGCTTCTAAGCCCCGACGGGGAGCGATGCGGGAATTTGATGATGAATTATGTAGATGCGGTTGACGTGCCCGAAGCACGTACGGGTGCGATCAAGATCCATGGCCCTGAAGCGTTTGAAGGCATGCGCGCGGCAGGCAAGTTGGCCGCCGAGACGCTGGACTATATCACCCCACACGTGAAAGCGGGCGTGACGACAGAGGAATTGGACCGGCTGTGCCATGAATTCATTCTGGATCACAAGGCCATCCCGGCGCCGCTGAACTATCGCGGGTTCCCGAAGTCCATCTGCACGTCGATCAACCATGTGATCTGCCACGGCATTCCGGGGCCGAAGAAACTGAAGGAAGGCGACAGCCTCAATATCGACGTCACCGTCATTTTGGACGGCTGGTTTGGCGATACAAGCCGCATGTTCTTCGTGGGCAAGCCAAAGCTGCTGCCACAGCGCCTGTGTCAGGTGACTTTCGAGGCCCTGTGGAAGGGCATTGAAGCTGTCAAGCCGGGTGCGCGCCTGGGCGACATTGGCCATGCCATCCAAACCCATGTGGAAGCCCACCGCTATAGCGTGGTGCGCGATTTCTGCGGCCACGGCATCGGTCGCGTGTTCCATGACGAGCCCAGCGTAATGCATTTTGGCAAGCCGGGCACGGGCCCTGAGCTGCGCCCAGGCATGTTCTTCACCATCGAACCCATGGTGAACGCGGGCAAACCTGGCTCCAAGATCCTCGCAGACGGCTGGACGGCTGTAACGCGCGACAAGACGCTGTCTATGCAGTTCGAACACACGCTGGCTGTCACGGAAGACGGCTATGAAGTCTTCACCAAGTCGCCAAAAGGGTGGTTCTGCCCCCCTTACGACGGCGTCTGATAGACAGGATCCAGATGGGGGGCACGGACAACAAGGATCACGTCAAGGGCCACCGGTCTCGGCTTCGGGAACGTTTCCTGAAGGGCGGGCCGGACGCGCTTGCCGACTATGAGCTCCTGGAGCTGATCCTCTTTCTTGCCATCCCCCGCCGCGATGTCAAGCCGCTCGCCAAAGACCTGATCGCCCGATTTGGCAGCTATGCTGCGGTGCTGAGCGCCGACGTGGACAAACTTCGCGCCATGAAGGGGCTTGGGGAGACCGCCATCGCCGCCATCAAGGCCGTGCAGGCCTCTGCGCTGCACCTGAGCCGGGCGGAGGCTACTGGCAAACCGGTGATGAATAATTGGGAAGCCGTTCGTGGGTACCTGCAAGGGGCCATGGGCACCATCCCGCGCGAGCAGTTCCGCCTGATGTTCCTGGACCGCAAGAATGCCCTGATTGCAGACGAAGTCCTAAGCGACGGTACCATTGACCGCACGGCCGTTTATACGCGCGAAGTGGTGCGGCGCGGCCTTGAACTTGAGGCAGGCGCCCTTATACTCGTGCACAATCATCCGTCGGGCGACCCGGCGCCGAGCCGTGCGGATGTGCAGATGACGAAGGAAATTTCAGACGCCTGCCACCGCGTTGGCATCAAGGTTCACGACCATATCATTGTTGGGAAATCAGGGCAGGCAAGTTTTAAGGATTTGGGGTTATTGTAGTCTCCGGCCCAGGAAAAATGGCCGGAAAGACCCGATTTAAGGAAGTTTGATGTATTGGGAACAAGTTAAGTCCAGTCGTAAGGAGTTGGAGGACGACCTCCCGGTTTCGGCGAAAGTAGTGCTGATGTCCTCGGACGGCAAAGCACTGGTGATGCGCAAGTCCAGCGGCCTCTTTGACCTGCCTGGCGGCAAGGTTGAAAGCGGTGAGGACCTCTTCAAGGCGCTGAAGCGCGAAATGAAGGAAGAAGCGGGCCTGAAGGCCAAAAGCTTCGAGTTCGTTTCCAGCTGGGTGAAACATCACCCGACGCTTGGTGACCGGCTGGTGCTGGTGTTCACTGCCCAGCTTTCCGACAAGGCCGAAGATATCAAGATCAAGCTGTCGAACGAGCATAAGTGGGCTGAATTCAAGGGGCCCA
>JBNKYQ010000261.1:0-4029 GCA_050300975.1 Kordiimonas sp. | reverse complement strand
TCTTGTTCGCTCATGTTGCCCTCCGCATCTAAGCTGACCCAAAATCTATCTGTGTTTGTTTTAGCACACCATAAACGATACTCCGTCCCGCACCGCTTGGCAATCAGGTGAACACCCGTTCCTCAAGGTACCAGAATCAAAAAAGCCAGCCCCGCAAGGGACTGGCTTTTGAATTGGTAGCGGAGGAGGGACTTGAACCCCCGACACGCGGATTATGATTCCGCTGCTCTAACCAACTGAGCTACTCGGCCAAAATATACAGGCTTCCGACGCGTCTGTAACAACTCAAGACTACTCAAAACGGCTACACTGCCGCCGAAAGCTGCGCCGGTATAAAATGCACACGGGCGAAGGTCAAGCCGATTTTTTCAGCTTTTTGACGCGCCCGCGTCTTTTTGGTGAAAATCCCGTCCCGCGTGGGCATCGCCCGCCCTGCCCCATGTCACTCCTGCGCCACTGGCACCCCCAGGGTGCGCTGAATTGGCACTGGCGCAGCCGCGCAGTCGGGCGTACCTTCCTCGTGACAGCAGCACCAAGAGGAGCCCCCCATGGCAGAACACCACTATCACACCCGCACCACCTGGACTGGCGCGGGGGATGAAGGCACAAAAACCTACAAAAGCTACAGCCGCGACTATGCCATCAGCGTTGACGGCAAGCCCGATATCCTGGGTTCAAGCGACCCCGCGTTCCGGGGTGACCCCGCGCGCCACAACCCGGAAGACATGCTGGTGGCGAGCGTAAGCGCCTGCCATATGCTGTGGTACCTGCACCTGTGCTCGGTCAACAACATCGTGGTGACACGCTATGTGGATGATGCCGAAGGCGTGATGGTTGAGGGCAAGGGAATAACCTCCAAGTTCGAGAAAATCATCCTCAGGCCCCACGTCACCATCAAGCCGGGCGGCGACATGGAAACGGCTGCAAGCCTACACGCAGTGGCCCGCAAGGAATGCTTTGTCGCCAACAGCCTGAATTGCCCGGTGGAGCACGAACCCACCATCGAGTGGGCTGAGGCGTGAATTGGGTTTAGGCGCGTGGGGCCAGACACGGCCTGACGCGCGCCCTGCCTGCTTCAGGCCCGGCGGATGGCGGACTCCAGCATCAGCTTCGCGGCGCACAATTTGTAGCAATGCTCGAACTCTTCGCACGCCACGCAGTCGTCCCATTCTTCCATTTTCACGCTGACCGCCCGGTCGGCTGTCCCCAGCCCCATTGAGCTCAGCTTGAAATCGAAGGCCTTGCCCTTCATGTCCTGGTTTTCACTCACGTGCAAACTGTCGTGAAACATGGTGCCGTAACAGTCTTTGTGCTTTTGCATCTTTTCACCTTCCTAAAAATAACGGGGCTGCCCGCCCTTGGGCGATCAGGCGTCTTTCGGGAAATGCTGCTGGGTCCGGTTCGCGAATGCCACGAGCGACAGCATCACCGGCACCTCGACCAGGACACCCCGACAACAGTCGCGAGCGCCGCGCCTGAATTGAGGCCGAACAGGCTGATGGCCACAGCCACGGCGAGCTCGAAAAAGTTGGACGTGCCGATCATGGCGCAGGGCGCCGCAATTCGGAAAGGCACCCGCATGGCCCACGCCGCCCCATATGCCACCGCGAAAATCCCGTAGGACTGGATCAGAAGCGGAATGGCGATCAGCAAGATCAGCAGCGGCTGCGTCAGGATCACCTGCCCCTGGAAGCCGAACAGCAGGACAACGGTGACCAAAAGCCCCAGAATAGAGAAGGGTTTGAGCCGGGCCGTGAAGTCGGAAACCGCTTCCTCGCCGGGGCCCGTACGCAAAATTCTGCGCCGGGTAAACCAACCCGCCACAAGCGGCACAACAACATACAGCAGCACCGACAAAACCAGTGTGTCCCACGGGACGGGAATGTCTGTCACCCCAAGCAACAGCACGACAATCGGCGCATAGGCAAACACCATGATCAGGTCGTTCACACTGACCTGTACCAGCGTATAATTGGGGTCTCCCTTCGTCAGGTGAGACCAGACAAACACCATCGCCGTGCAGGGGGCGGCACCAAGAAGGATCAACCCCGCGATATAGGAAGACGCATCGTCCGCCGTCATGAAATCTGCGAACACATAGCCGAAGAACAACACGCCGAGCGCCGCCATGGTGAAAGGCTTGATCAACCAGTTCACCACCAGGGTGATCAACAGGCCCTTCGGCTGGTCGGCCACATGGGTGATGCTGCTGAAATCGACAGACACCATCATGGGATAAACCATCGCCCAGATCAGCACAGCGACCGGCAGGTTGACATTGGCATACTCAAGCCTTGCTAGAAGGGCGAACACATCCGGGAACAACTGCCCCAAAAGGATGCCGGCGCCGATGGCGAGCGCCACCCATACGGACAGCCATTTTTCAAAAATACCGATGCCCCCGCTTTCTGGTGCGCCCCCGGATACGGATTCTTTCACATCGGTCATATATCCCCCTGACATTTCAAAGCTTGCGCACATGGTCCCCTCAAAAGGGTACGCAACAGCAGCATGAAATCAAAGGCTGAAATGGCCTGCCATAAAAGTTTCAACATTGGCGCGGGGCGAAAGCCCCCCTGAAAATCAATTGCCCTTGCGCGCATCTTTTGGCACGGTCGGGGCGGCCCATCACGGGCACCCCGAACCGAACATAAGGATCATCCATGCGCGCGCTTTGCCTTGCCCTGTTTGCCACCCTCTTCACCGCTGCCCCTGTCGTGCACGCAGATGACGCCACCGAGCGCGCCATCCTGAGCGCGGTTGAGGCCCAGCTGCCCGCGGCGGAAAAACTGCTGCAGGCAGCCGTGAACATCAACAGCGGCACGCTCAATCACGCGGGTGTCAAACAGGTGGGCGACCTGTTCGCATCGGAACTGAAGGCCATCGGGTTCAAAACCGAGTGGGTGGACGGCGCAGAGTTCGGCCGCGCGGGCCATCTGGTGGCATCCTATGGCAGCAAAGGCCCCAAGATCCTGATGATCGGTCACCTCGATACCGTGTTCGCGAAAGACGATGCTTTCCAGGCCTACACGCCGCTTACGGGCGGCAAGGTGGCGGGCCCCGGCATCACCGACATGAAGGGCGGTGACGTGATCATCATTGAGGCCGTGCGCGCCCTGAAGGCCGCCGGTGCGCTTGATGACGTCAGCATCCGCATTGTCATGACCGGCGATGAGGAAGCCAGCGGCAAACCGCTCTCAGCCTCCAAGAAAGCCATCGTTGACGCCGCCATCTGGGCGGACGTGGCACTCGGCTTCGAGGACGGCGACGGCAATATCAAAACCGCCGTCACAGCCCGGCGCGGCAGCACGGACTGGACGCTTGAGGTCACAGGCCGCCCGGCGCACAGCAGCCAGATTTTCACGCCAGACGTGGGCTACGGCGCTGTGCTTGAGGCCGCGCGCATCCTCAATGAATTCCGCCTGCAGTTGGAGGGCATGGAAAACCTGACTTTCAACCCAGGCCGCATCGTGGGCGGCACGCGCGTGTCAGACGATGCATCGACCGCCACAGCCTCCGGCTTCGGCAAAACGAACGTGGTGGCGAAGGAACTTTTCGTCACCGGCGGCATCCGGGCCCAGTCCCCCGCGCAGCTCGCTGACGCTAAGGCCAAAATGCAGGCGATTGTGGCCGACAATCTCAACCACACCACCGCCACGCTGACTTTCAAACCCGGCTACCCGCCGATGGCGCCCACCGAAGGCAACGCGAAGCTCCTGGAGCTCTATAGCAACATCAGCGAAAAGCTGGGCTATGGCCCCATCGCGGCGGTGAACCCAAGGAAGGCGGGTGCGGCGGATATCAGTTTCGCGGCAGACCATGTCACCATGGCGCTCGACGGCATGGGGCTGATGGGCACAGGCGGCCACACCAAGGACGAGGCCGCGGACATGACAAGTTTCAAAAAGAACATCGAAAAAGCCGCGCTCCTGATCCACGCGCTAGCGAATGGAGACACCCATTGAAATTCAGGACATTTCTTGCCTTAGCAGGATTGGCGGCATTTGCCCCAACCGTCAGCATGGCTCA
>JBNKYQ010000260.1:0-4056 GCA_050300975.1 Kordiimonas sp. | reverse complement strand
CGTGTACGACGCCTCGCGCCGCAGCAGGCGGCCGCCGGCCGCCTCCGCCTCCTCCTCCCGCGGCAGCAGCTCCGCGCGGCAGGTCGGGCAGGTGTCACAGTCTTTGCCAAATCCTTAACAAGTTTCCCGTTTTCCTTCACCGCATCTTTACCCTTTTGGCACAGTCTGAAGGGGATACAACCGGAGTGAAAATCGTCCATCACTTAATGGTGACGAAAAAAGTACGGACAGCTATTTGTAGTAGGCAATAGATATACTACATTATGTAGGTATGGATTGACGGAGGATCGATGCCTGACAAGCGTAAAGACGGAAATGGTGGTGGCGACACGGGTGTATTGACCCGGTCTGAGGCCAAAACCAAAAAGCCGTCCATGTATAAAGTCCTGCTTCTCAATGACGACTACACCCCAATGGAATTCGTGGTGCATATCCTGCAACGCTTTTTCCGCATGACCATCGAGGAAGCGACCGAGGTCATGCTGCATGTTCACCAGAAGGGAGTGGGCGTGTGTGGTGTCTTCACTTATGAAGTTGCCGAAACCAAGGTAAATCAAGTCCTTAGCTTCGCGCGACAGAATGACCACCCGCTCCAATGTACGCTTGAGAAAGAATAAGTTCCCGCGCGCCGCTTGACCCCAGCAGGGGGCGCTGACAGCTGAAGGATAGAAAAGAGTGCCAAGTTTCTCACCACATCTTGAAGAGACCCTCCACAGAGCCCTGAAGGAAGCCAACGAGCGCAGCCATGAATATGCCACGCTTGAGCACCTGCTTCTGGCGCTTCTTGATGACCCGGAAGCGGTCGCTGTCCTGAAGGCCTGCGACGTGGATATCGACGTGCTCCGCGCCCAGATCATCGAGTACCTCGACGACGACATGGAAAACCTGAAGGTGGACGCGGACGGGCTAGAGGCCACACCGACCGCCGGGTTCCAGCGGGTGGTGCAACGGGCGCTTCTGCATGTGCAAAGTTCCGGGCGCGAGGAAATGACCGGCGCGAACCTTCTGGTTGCGCTGTTCTCCGAGCGCGAAAGCCACGCTGTCTACTTCCTGCAGAGCCAGGATATGACGCGGCTTGATGCGGTCAGCTATATCTCCCATGGCATCGCCAAGGTGCCTGAGTTCGGTGAAGAGCGCCGGGTGCGCGGCGCCGATGAGGAAGAAGAAACCGTTCAGGCAGAACCTGCGGCCAAGCCTGAGAAGGCGGATACTGCCCTCGCGGCTTACTGCGTGGACCTGAACCAGAAAGCCCGCGACGGCAAGATCGACCCGCTCATTGGCCGGGAGGCCGAGCTTGAGCGGGCGGTCCAGATCCTGTGCCGCCGGTCGAAGAACAACCCGCTTCTGGTGGGCGACCCGGGCGTGGGCAAAACCGCAATCGCCGAAGGCCTCGCGCGCCGCATCATTGAAAAAGATGTGCCGGGTGTGCTTGAGGATGCGACGATCTATTCGCTCGACATGGGCGCGCTTCTCGCCGGCACCCGCTACCGCGGTGACTTTGAAGAGCGCCTGAAGGCGGTGGTAAAGGAACTTGAGAACCTCGAGGGTTCGATCCTCTTCATCGACGAAATTCACACGGTGATCGGGGCAGGGGCCACATCAGGCGGCGCCATGGATGCGTCGAATCTCCTCAAGCCCGCGCTGGCGTCGGGTTCGATCCGCTGCATGGGCTCTACCACCTACAAGGAATTCCGCAGTCACTTCGAGAAAGACCGCGCGCTTCTGCGCCGCTTCCAGAAGATCGATGTGAACGAGCCAACGGTCGAGGACACGATCAAGATCCTCAAGGGCCTGAAGCCATATTTTGAAGACCACCACCAGGTGCGGTTCACGGCGGAAGCCATCAAGACGGCGGTTGAGCTGTCGGACCGCTATATCAGCGACCGCAAGCTGCCGGACAAGGCCATCGACGTGATCGACGAAACGGGGGCGGCCCAGATGCTGCTGCCGCCGTCAAAACGCAAGAAAACCATTGGTGTCAAGGATGTGGAAGCCGTGGTCGCCAAGATCGCGCGCATCCCGCCCAAATCCGTGTCCCGCGACGAAAGCCGCGTGATGCAGGTGCTGGAAAAAGACCTGAAACGCGTGGTGTTCGGCCAGGACAAGGCGATCGAGGCCCTGTCGGCGTCGATCAAACTGTCGCGTGCCGGGCTGCGTGAACCCAACAAGCCGATCGGCTCGTACCTGTTCTCAGGCCCGACAGGTGTGGGCAAAACCGAGGTGGCGCGCCAGCTCTCAAGCCTTCTGGGTGTGGAACTGCACCGGTTTGATATGTCCGAATATATGGAACGCCATTCGATCAGCCGTCTGATTGGCGCGCCTCCGGGCTATGTGGGCTTCGACCAGGGCGGGCTTCTGACAGACGCGGTCGACCAGCATCCGCACTGTGTGCTGCTACTTGATGAGATCGAAAAAGCGCACCCGGACCTCTTTAACGTGCTCTTGCAGGTTATGGATAACGGCACGCTGACGGACCATAACGGCAAGAAGATCGACTTCCGCAACGTGATCCTGATCATGACCACCAACGCCGGCGCGGCGGAGCTTTCTAAGTCCGCGATCGGCTTCGGGCGCGAGACGGACGAGACTGCATCGGATGACGCGATCAAGAAGATGTTCACGCCGGAATTCCGCAATCGTCTGGACGCCACGATCGCGTTCGACTTCCTGCCGCCCGAGGTGGTCGCCCGCGTGGTCGAGAAGTTCGTGCTGCAGCTTGAAATGCAGCTGGCGGACCGGAATGTGGAAATCAGCCTCACCGAAGAAGCCAAGGCATGGCTCGCGGAGAAGGGCTATGACCGCCATTATGGCGCGCGGCCACTTGCCCGCGTGATCCAGGAGCATATCAAGACGCCGCTTGCAGACGAACTGCTGTTCGGCAAGCTCGCCAAGGGCGGCGAAGTGGTGGTGAAGGTGAAGGACAAGGAAATCGCCTTCGAGATCACGCCGCATGCCCCGGCGCCCGCCAAGCCGAAAGCGCCGAAGAAGAAAGCGGCCAAATCCGGCGTGCCCGCCACCCGCAAGGAAGGCAAGCCGCCGGTTCCCGTGAAGTAGGCGGGGATAAGCCAGATAGAGGAGCCAGCAGCACCGCCTGCTGGCTTTTTTCTTGATCGGCAGCGGCTGGCACGTTAAAGACGGCGCCCTTTCACCGCATGCCACTAGGGGACGAGCCATGCTGATAACCGACCGCCTGATCCTGCGCCCATGGGTGGATGCTGACCGTGAACCCTTTGCCGCCATCAATGCGGATGCGGATGTGATGCGCTACTTCCCAAATGTGCAGACCCGCGAGCAGAGCGACGCGACCGTTGACCGCCAGATAAAGGCGCAGGCGGATGTGGGCTATTGCTTCTGGGCAGCGGCATTGCGCGATAGCGGCCAGTTCATCGGCTTTATCGGCATCCAGGACGTGCCCGCCTATTACGGCATCGGCGACGGTATCGAAATTGGCTGGCGATTGGCTGCCAACGCGTGGGGGCAGGGGCTGGCCCCGGAAGGCGCGCGCGCATGCCTTTCCTACGCTTTCTCAAAACTGCAGGCGCCAGAGGTGGTGGCTTTCACGGCCAAGGTGAACAGGCCCTCCATGCGGGTGATGGAAAAGATCGGCATGACGCGGGACGTGGGAGGCGATTTCGATCACCCCATGATCGAAGAAGGCCATCCCATCCGCCCGCATGTGCTCTACCGGATCAAAACTGCGGAATTTCCAGGGCTATCTGGCGCTGAAGCCACCTTTTGAATTCTGACCGATCAATCTCAATGATATTCTTCCGGCTTTCCTGTCGGAAATTATCGTTGATGATGCGATTGTGATCCGACCGACCTTGTGTCTCTTCCTCGAGCTGTCTCACGCATCTGATCAAAATGGACTCGATGTCCTTGTTGACTGAAGTGATGCTTTCTACGGCTGGGGCTTCTTTTAGTGAGGCATAAGGAAAATAATAGATTCGCATCCTTTGAATTTCAGCGATTGCGGGTTGCAAGTTCTTGATGAGGTCGTTGAACTGGTTCAAGCCATTGAGGTCTGGCTGCGAATAATGGTAGGCGTCTGTTTTG
>JBNKYQ010000259.1:0-4058 GCA_050300975.1 Kordiimonas sp. | reverse complement strand
TGATCAGATTATGAAGAGTGAAACGGAACTCTTTGAATAAAATAAGCTTTCATCGCTTGGCTATCGAGCTAAGAGCGCCATCAATTTAGGGGCGCACAAAGCGTTTTCGGACGGCCTGATAGAAGTGCAGGATGAAGCGGCGCAGGTGGCATCGAGCCTTGCGGATGCCTTCCCGGGCGCGCAGGTTGTGGACTTGTGCGCCGGTGCGGGCGGCAAGACGCTTGCGATGGCGGCAGCCATGGAAAACCGCGGCCAGATCCACGCGTTCGATATCTCACCCAAGCGACTATCCAGCCTGAAGAAGCGCATGCAGCGCGCGGGCGCCCGCACCATCCAGGTGCACCAGGTGACGGCAAGCGGCGCGGGGCGGGAGATCGCCTTTGGCCCCCTTGAAGGCAAGATGGACCGGGTGGTGGTGGATGCGCCCTGCACGGGCACAGGCACGTGGCGCCGCAGCCCCGACCAGCGCTGGCGTTTTGACACTGAAGGCCTAAAGGATCAGGCCGCACTGCAGGGCACGCTGCTTTCCGAAGGCGCGAAGCTTGTAAAACAGGGCGGCAGGCTGGTTTACATGACCTGTTCGGTGCTGCCTGAAGAAAACGAAGATGTGGTGGCGGCTTTCCTCAAGAGCCAGCCAGAAGGGGCCTGGAAAGTCCTGGACTATAAGGCGGTCTGGGCGGACACCTTGCCGGGAGTACCCGCCGAAACGCTGGCCCTGAGGCCCGAATTCCTGCAGCTTGCGCCTCATGCGCATGATACCGACGGTTTCTTCCTGGCCGTTCTTGAACACTCCGCCTGACCGACCTTTACCAAATCTTTGGGTTTGGCGCGCTAGACTGCCTGATACGCGCTTTGGCCCGCACGGCCTGGCGCAGGGCGGACACAGCTCATCTCTTGTTGCAATCGCGGCATAAAAATGCGGTTATGGTGGCAAGAAGAACAAGAAGAGGCATGGTATGCGTAATTCCAACCTGATTCTGGCCCTTGGCCTTGGCGCCATGATGGCGCTGCCGGCGGCGGCACAAACCAGTGATAAATATCAATCCCTGTCGCGTGAACTTGTGGCGCAGGCCACCGTGGCCCTGCGCGCGGAAAAGCCCGTTGATGCCCGGCTCCTGTTTGAGCGCGCGCTGGTGGCTGATCCTGCGAATGTTGCGGCACTAGTTGGCCTTGGCGAAACGGCTGAAGCCCAGGGCCTGACAGGCCGCGGCCTCAAATACTATCGCCGCGCGCTGGAGATCGAGCCCAATCATAAGCACGCGCTCAAGGCGCAGGCACTGGCGTTCCTGAAGCGTGATATGGCGTCCCGGGCCGAAGATAACCGCGACAAGCTGGCGCGGCTGTGCATGAACGGCTGTGAGGCGCTGACAAGTGTGACCAGTGCGATTGAAGACTACCGGGCCACTCACGCGGAAGCGACCGTGGCACAGAAGGAAGGCTAAGCCTCCCTTTCAGATGACATGAGATGGGCGCCTTCAGGCGCCCTTTTTGGTTGGCATCGGAATGGACGTCTGGATTGATGGACCCTGAAACAAGTTCAGGGTGACGGTAAGGTGCCACAAGGTCTACGTCATGCTGAACTTGGTTCAGCATCCACGAACACCGCGCTTTCCGACCTTAGTCCTTCACCACCAGCGTGTCGTGGTTGTCGACCACGTGGGACCAATAATAGTCCGCCATCGGGAATATGATCAGATCTTCGGTCTCGATCACCGGCTTGCCGTCTGTCATGCTGCAGGTGCCGCTCCAATTGGTGATGCCACCAAACTTGCCAAAACTGACAGTCACGCTGACAGGCACCGCATAGTGGGCCTTGCTGTCGTCCTTGCCGTTCGGGTTCACGAATCCCGTCAGCGGGAAAGCCATGTCAGGGTCAGACGCCGGGATGTAGTGACCCGCAAGCATGCCGGTTTCGGCGTCGATATGCTCAAAGCGCATGGTGGCGCCGATGTTCGTAGTCCAGTCGCCGATAAGTCCGTCCGCGCAATCTCGCGCAAAGCTCGGTGCGGTAATGAAAAGGGTGGCGGCTGCGGCCACAATGGTCAGTGATTTCATGGTCATGATGCGTGTCCCCCATCGCTGTCTGTGGTTCAGTTTCTTCGCTTTTTCAGTGTGAAGGTAAAGTCTGGAATGCCAAACCCGATATCCAGGTGCTGGGCGCCGCCGAACTCGCGATAGTCAAAGCTGACAGCGCGCTGGCTGGGGGCCAGGACAAAGCCTTCGCGCCCGGCATCGCACAGTGAGGCGCATTGAACCAGCTCTCCCGCCGCGTTCCTGAGCGGCAGGTTGAGGTATGTGGCCTCAATCCGGCCGCCGCCTTCAACATGCATATTGTCACGCACCAGGCCGCCACAGGGGTGGCGAGCGATGGATTCATTGAAGCGGATCATGGGGCGGGCGGCGGTTTCGCCGATAACATCGACGATGTTTTTACCGCTCAGATTCTGTCTGAAATGGGCGTCCATTTCCGTGCCGCTCACTTTGATGATCATCTCACCGGGGGCAGGGAATTCGAATATGGTCAGCGAGGAAGCGAGACGCCGGAGTTTGGAGATGCTGAGGTCGCGCCTCAAGGGGATATCCGTGCCGTCCGGACCACGCAGGCTTTGCCAGGCGCTGTAGAACGCTAACAGCTTTTCACTGAGCGGCGGCCAGTCAGACGGTGGTGCGTGCATACATCTCCCCTCGGCGAAGGTTGGATACCAGTGCAGGCTAACAAGAATTCTGAGGCGCGTATAGAAAAAGGAGCGACTCCGGGGGCCGCTCCTTTCAGTCTTTGCCTTAACGACCTTAGCGGAAGTCGCCGGGCCATTCGGCGGCGATATAGGCAAACACCACCCAGGCGGCCACATTCTGCTTCAGGGCCTCCGGGTCCACCTTATCGAGGGTGTCGTCGGCGGTGTGGTGCAGGTCAAAGTAATCCGTGCCGTCCTGCATCAGATCCATGCCGGGCATGCCGATTTTCACCATCTGACCCACGTCAGGCCCGCCGCCGGCCTTACGGCCATGGCGTACAACACCAAGCGGCTGCATCAATTGCGCCATGGTGTCCACAACATGGATGGAATCGGTGCTGACATTGGAGGCAAGCGCCCACACAGGGCCAGCGCCAAAGTCTGATTCGGCACCAATGGCGTGGCTTGGAACGTCATCCTTGTGGGCTTCAGCATATTGCTTGGCGCCAATCAGGCCCAGTTCCTCTGACGCAAACAGCACTACGCGCAGCGTGCGGCGCGGGCGTTCGGTCGTCAGGTCCTGGATCATGTTGGCGGCAGCAACTGTGATAGCCACGCCTGCACCATCGTCAATCGCGCCTGTGCCCAGGTCCCAGCTATCCAGGTGGCTACCCATCAGGACAACTTCGTCGGGCTTTTCGCGCCCCGTGATCTCGCCGATCACATTGTGCATGGTCACGTCACCGTGGAACTTGGTCTGGACATCCAGATGGATGCTGATGGGCTTGCCACGCTTAAGCATCCGCTCCAGAAGGTCTGCATCCGGGTTCGACAGGGCCGCTGCGGCAATCTTCGGGGCGTCTTCCACATAGTTGACGCCGCCGGTGTGTGGCAGACGGTGGCTGTCTGTGCCGATGGAGCGGATGATGATGGCCTTCGCGCCCTTGCGCGCGGCTTCAACCGCGCCATTGCCTCGGGCCTGAACGGCAGGGCCATAGCCCGCGCCGGTCTTGTAGCGTTCCATCCGGTTGGAGATGAAGACGATCTTGCCTTCGATCATGGCCGGGTCCGCCTCCAGAAGCGCCTCATAGGTCGGGATATGGACGATTTCAGCCGTGATGCCGCCCTCAGGCGTCGCCGCGGACTTGCCCAGCGCCGTGATATTAAGTGGCTGGCTATAGGGCGCGATCACCGATGCGCTTTCAGACAGGCGTTCCCATTTGGAGACGGTCACCGGCTCCATATAGACCTTGTCGAAGCCGAGCGCCGCTTTCGTCAAGCTGTTTCGCTCGACGGAGAGTCGGCGCGAGCGCGAGGGGACCTGGGGGCCGTGCTCCTCGTCCAAGGGAAGATCCCGCAGGGGCGTGCTCAGCTGTTGCGTGC
>JBNKYQ010000258.1:0-4082 GCA_050300975.1 Kordiimonas sp. | reverse complement strand
GCGGATCGAAGCCGAGGTCGCGAAGGGGCGCAACTGATGACTGATCAGAGCATCCGCATCGCCATGTGGTCCGGCCCCCGGAACATCTCGACCGCCATGATGCGGTCGTTTGAAAACCGCGCCGACACCATCGTTGTGGACGAACCCTTCTATGCTGCCTACCTGAAGGAAACCGGGATAGACCATCCGGGCCGGGAGCTGATCCTGAAGGAGCAGCCCACTAGCTGGCAGGCGGTGGTGGATGACCTGCTGGCGCCGCTGCCGGTTGGGAAGAGCATCTTTTACCAGAAGCATATGTGCCACCATATGCTGCAGAGCTTCGGCCTAGACTGGACCCGGGGCTTCAGGCACGCCTTTTTGGTGCGCGACCCGCGCCATATCGTGGCGAGTTATGTCAAGTCACGGCCGGATGTGACGCTGAAGGACCTGGGGCTTGAGCGCCAGCTTGAGATATTCCAGATGGTGGCAGACCGGGGCGGCAAAGCCCCGCCCGTGATCGACACCGCTGAGGTGCAGGCCGCGCCGAAGGATACGCTCATGCGCCTGTGTACCGCGCTAGACATTCCGTTTGATGCCGCCATGCTTTCGTGGCCCAAGGGGCCGCGTGAAACCGACGGGGTGTGGGCGCCCTGGTGGTATGCGGGCGTCGAGCAGTCAACTGGGTTCGCCAGCCCTAACGATGCCGGGCGCGAGGCAGAGTTTGAAAAGCTGGATGACGCCCTCAAGCGGATCGCAGATGCGGCCATGCCGATTTACGAGGAAATGAGCCGCTACCGGATCTGACCGGCTTTAGTCCCTGTTGGCGTAGAGCGGGAAGCCAAGGGTGACGGTGGTGCCTTCGCCGGGGACCGAGCTGATGGCGAAATCGCCGCCCAGCAGGTCCATGAACCGGCTGACAAGCGGCAGCCCGAGCCCGGTGCCCGTATGGTTGCGGGCATATTCACCCTGCACCTGGCCAAACAGCGACAGCGCTTTCTGGATTTCATCCTTGTTCATGCCGATGCCGGTGTCGCGCACCACCAGTTGGTAGCGGTCCCCCACGGTGTGGCCGGAGACCATGATCTGCCCGCCTGGCTGGGTGAATTTCACCGCGTTTGACAGAAGGTTGATCAGCACCTGGCGCATGATGCGCTCGTCGCTATAGAGCTCGGCCGGGCCACAGTCCTTGATGATCTTGATGGATTTTTCGTCCGCCTGCGCCTGGACGATCTTCGAGCTGGCATTCACCGCCAGGACGGGGTCAACCTTTTCGGCATAGATGTCGAAGCGCTCGGCCTCCAGCTTCGAGATATCAAGGATATCGTTGATGATTGACAGGAGATGCTCACCGCTCTGGCGGATCAGCGTCAGATACTCCTTGTTCTTCTCGCCTTCCACCTTGCCGTAAAGCTCCAGCGAGATCAGCTCGGTGAAGCCCAGGATGGCGTTCAGCGGGGTGCGGATTTCGTGGCTTGTGGAAGCCAGGAAGGCCGACTTGGATTTGTTGGCACCCTCCAGTTCGCGGAACAGCTGGCTGGCGCGCCGCATGAACCGCCCCAGCGCGAGCACGACAATGAGTAGCAAGACGGCGGCAGGCAAGATCATTTTGCTGATCATCTCGGACCCAGGTGCTGCGGTCTTCCACGTCAGGTAACGGACAGGATTGCCTTCAAAATCAAGGATCGGGAGGGAGGTCTCGCGGTCACCTGGATGGTCAAGAAGCGACAGGTTATGGATGGCGTTCGCCGTGCCCATCTCGTCAAGGCGCTCATGGGTTACCTGAGCGATGAAGATAATGGCGGAATGGCCCTTTTCCGCCACCACTTGATCCAGGTCGGAGACGCCGGAGTTCTGCACCAGGCTCGCGCCGAAGGCCAGCAGCTGGCCGTCAGCCAGGAGAAAACCTGACCGGCTGATGGGTTCCCGGGGGTTGGGTTTCGGTATGGATTGCATCAGCCTTTGGAAGCCGGCGTCAAGAAGCACATGGGGCGCGGGCAGGTCCTGGACAAAATTCGCATACACCATGCTGGCGTCGGGCCTGAGCACCAGCACGCCGTGGATTTCCTGGATGCCGTTCACCGATTCCCCGATGGTAGTGTCGATCCAGTCGACATCTTCGGCAACGGTGATGTTTTTAACGGACGCGTCCCACCAGGCATTGTCTTCGGCCAGTACGGCGAGCGATTTGTGGACCGACGCCACATCCTGCTCCACGACCTTGGCTTCAGCGTTGAGGGCCGCATCGTCCTGCAGGGTTGCCGCAACAACAACAACACCGACGAATGCCGCAATACTGGCGGCAACCGCGATGAAGACCGGTGCGACAAGTCGGTGAAAATCCACAGTGATTCCTTAAATGGGGTTCCAGCCCATGAGACGCCGAATAGGTTAATATTCTGTAAGAAACCCGCCGTTTTCTGGTTTTTTCGCGCCCACGGTCACGTGGCGGATGCGACACGGTTGACCGGCAATAGGATTGCGGCTAAACCGCATAGGCATGCCATGGCATGGCCCCGTAGCTCAGCAGGATAGAGCACCAGATTCCTAATCTGGGGGCCACAGGTTCGAATCCTGTCGGGGTCACCACTTTCCTATTCTTTCAGCACTAGCCCAGGCCAGTGCATCTTCTAGCCGTTGCCCTGCTGTCTGTGGGCTTACCGCCGCCAGCCTTCGGCGTCGCTCGCCAGTGCTTCAAACGCGCTGACGCTTGGCAGGAAGAAATAGTCCCCGCCCCTGCACACCACGAACTGCTGCAGCTTGTCGCACACCATCGTGTCGCGCCCGGCGGCATTGTCGCCCGGGATCACCATCTGGTCGTGCCCGCACTGGGTGCCGATGATCGGGTCGCGGTCGTTGCCCTGGTCGAACTCGTTACCGTAATTCACCCATTGCTGCTGCACGAACTCGAACTGGCGCGAGATGCTGGCGTTCAGCACGATGAACATCAGGCCCTGGCCCTCATCCCCGTTCACTTCCGCCTGCGTCTTGCCTGTGGGGACCAGCTCACCATAGGTGATGGCGCGCCTCAGAATCCGGTGCCGGTCAACAAGCAGCGAACCGAAGTCGGCGCCGAAGCTGTCGCGCGGGTTGGTGCGCCGCATGTGCGACCCCAAGGGGCACACGCGGCCTTCGGGGTCGGATGAATATTTGAAATCGAAATCGTCATGGGCGGGCATCAGGGGCTTGCCGTCCCGGCGACGGCCCACCATGCGGCTGGCGATATCGTCGGCGTCACCGTTCAGCTTTTTCGCCTGCCCTTTCAGATAGTCGCGCCACAGGTCCACATCCTGCGCCAGTTTCCTGAGCACCATGAAAGACCCGTTCCGTGAAAAGGCATCGGGCTTCGGTGCGATCGGGATTTCACCGTTGGTATCAACGTGCCCCAGCAGGAATTCGCCCGCCGGGAAGCTTTCCCATTCGCCCTGAGCGTTGATGCGCCCGCCGCCGGTGACATGTTTGTCATTGAGGCCCTTGATCGGCGGGTTGCCGATGCCGTCCCGGAAGCCGAAATGCTCCAGGAGCACCGGTTCCTTCGGTTGGCTGTCCTTGTCTTCGATATAGACCGGCACATCGGGGCTGGAGACAATGCGGCTGACATCCTGGCTACCGACCAGGGAAAGCCCCGCCGTTTTCTCCACCCAGGTGGTGAAGGCCTTGTCCCAGTCCTTCAGCTGGCCGTCCGTGCGGGCGTAGGCGCCCACCCACAGATGAACATGATGGTCTGCCCACATGTCTTCCCAGTGCTTGGGGTCGCTCGCTCCTGCGTCGCCGTTGATGCTGGCGCGCCGGCGCATGCCGTCGCGGAAATCTTCGGGCAGGCTATAGAGGAGATCATTATCGAGCTTCAAGGCCTGCAGGCCCGCGCAGGTGAAGGCGGCGTTCACGCATACGTCGGGTTTCACAGTCTTCAGGTCATGAAAGCTTGTAAGCGGGCTGAGGTGCCTCAGAAGCGCCCGGCCGGCTTTATCGGTGCTGTAGCGCAGGAAGAAGAAGCGCCCCTTGGGCCACGCCAGGCCAAAGCCCTTGAAAATGCCCTGAACATCTTTGGTGTTGATCGTTGTGCTGCTCATCAGAAACTTCCTGGCTTTGGCAGGTCGGGATGG
>JBNKYQ010000257.1:0-4096 GCA_050300975.1 Kordiimonas sp. | reverse complement strand
ACTGCTGCTTCTTGTCTTCGATCTTCTCGGGGGCCTGTTTGCTTTTGCTGGCACCTATGCGGTAAGGCCGGGACAGAACCGCATAGATGCGGTCATTTGCCGTTGGTAGCTTGGCCATAAAAACAGCGAAGTCTTCTTTCTTGCCGCCTTCCTTGCCGATAGAAACTGTGAATGGCCCAAGCCGGTTGGCACCGGTCAGCGTTTTTGCGGCAGTTTCAATGATGCCGCGGCCCTTGTCTGACAAAAGGGTGAGGAAATTCGTCTTGCCGTCGCTTGAAACAGCGCCCAACGTATTTTTGATGGCACCATCCGCGCTCTGGATATTGAACTCAAGGTCCAACTCAAGCAACAGATCGCCCACACAGAAGGCGTAGCCTAAAAATCTACCCGGTACTTTGCTCATAAAAAGTCTTTAATGCCCGTGACATACGTCACGGAAGTCCATGCCACACCCCCCTGTATCGCACACATACGTTAGTGAACCGTAAAAGATATTTTTTTTAATTGCGACAATTAAAAACACGAATATCACGGATATTTTTCACGTATTTCAGATACTTGGGCCTCATTAACAATATTGTCAAAATAGGAACACAAATGTATTGCTAATCCAAGGGCGACAGGGAAGCGGCCGCGTCAAACGGTTGTATGGTCCCTGAAACAAGCACCCGGATTTTGCGGGGAGGGGAGAGATTCAATGAGCATTTTTGAGAAGGCCAGCGTCAACAGGCGCCACATCCTTGGCGGCATCGGTGCCGGGATCGGCCTCGCGGCCGTTCGCGGCACTGGCGCGCGCGCGCAAGCGGACCAAGGCTTCACCCACGGCATTGCAAGCGGTGACCCGCTTGAGGACCGGGTGATCCTGTGGACCCGCGTGATGCCGGCAGGCGGCGCGTCGAATAATGTGGCTGTTGACTATCAGGTCGCAACGGACGCCGCTTTCACTGACATTGTCAGCCAGGGCCAGACACGCACGGGGCCGAAGAAGGATTTCACCGTCAAGGTTGATGCCCGCGGGCTCAAGCCCGACACGCGCTATTTCTACCGCTTCATGGCGGAAGGAACCACAAGCCCCACGGGGCGCACGCGCACCCTGCCCGGCGCCGGCACCCAGCATGCCCGCATGGCGGTAATTTCCTGTTCCAACTACCCGCAGGGTTTCTTCAACGTCTACAAGGAACTGGCTGGCCGGGATGTGGACATGATCCTGCACCTTGGCGACTATATCTATGAATATGCCGATGGCATCTATTCAAACGATGCCGCCGTGGCCCACGGCCGGGCCGTCAAGCCGAAGAACGAGCTGCTGGCGATTGACGATTACCGCACCCGCTACGCGCTCTACCGGGCTGACCCAGACCTGCAGGCCGCCCATGCGGCGCATCCGTTCATCTGCGTGTGGGACGACCACGAAATCGCCAACAACACATGGAAGGGCGGCGCGGAAAACCACAATGAGGGCGAAGGCTCATTCGAAGACCGCAAGAAGGCCGCCGTTCAGGCCTATCATGAATGGCTGCCGATCCGAGAAACAGGCCGCGGGCTGGATAAAATCAACCGCACGTTCGACATCGGCGGGCTCGCCAGCCTTATCATGCTGGATACCCGCCTCGTGGGCCGCGACAAGCAGCTGGATTATGCCTCCGACCTGCCAATGACCACCATCCCATTCGATTTTTCAGACAAGGACAACCCGAAGGCGGTACTGGATGCGGAAGCGCTGAAGGCCCTCCCGGAAGCAGCGGTCAAACACATCCCCGTACCGTTCGACATGCGTGCTAAAAAGCCGGTGCCCATGACAGACTATGCGGCGATCAAAGGGCTCGACCCCAAAAACTTGCCGAAAGGCTTCAGCTACCTGCCGGACGTGAAGAAATTCAGCCGCGACATCCTGGGCGCTGAAGACCGCACCATCCTGGGCGCGGAACAGGAAGCCTGGCTCGCGGATGAATTCCGGAAATCCAGCGAGGCGGGCGTGCCGTGGCAGATCCTCGGCCAACAGCTGCTGATCGGTCGCGTGGGCATCCCCATGCTGAAAGATGAGGACATCGATTTCGAGAATTCGAAATTCATCAGCCGCGAACGCTTCGACGCCATCCGAATGCTTGGGGCCATGGGCATGCCGCTCAATCTTGATTTCTGGGACGGCTATCCCGCCTGCCGCGACCGTGTTTACGCAAGCGTGAAGGAGCATGCCAACAACGCGGTGTTCCTGTCTGGCGACACCCACAATGCCTGGTGCTTCGAGCTGACGGACAAGGAAGGCGACAATGTCGCGGTCGAGTTCGCGACCCCAAGCGTCAGCTCCCCCGGCATGGAAGCCTATATCCCGGCTGCCCCTGAGCGGGTACGCGAGGAAACCATGAAGGCAAGCCCCGAGCTGAACTATTTCAACAGCAAGGATCGCGGCTGGCTCGAGCTGGACATCACACCTGAGAGCATGTCTTCGACCTGGTATTATGTCTCAACGGTGTTGAGCCACGACTATAGCACCAGCAAGGGCCCAACGCTCGTCACTCGCGCAGGCACCCACAGGGTGACGATGGCGGCTTAGAAGACCGATCTATCAAGCAATGAAAAAGGCGGGGAATTCCCCGCCTTTTCCTGTTCCTGCGCTCTGCCCTAGTGGTCTTGCGCACCACCCGCGCCCATCGGCACGCGGATGTCCTCCACCAGATGCTGGATATCCTCGGGCGGCGCCGGTGTGAAACGGTCAACCACAAAGGCGACGGCGAAGTTCAAGAACATGCCCACCATGCCGATGCCCTCAGGCGAAATACCGAACAGCCAATGGTCTGGCGTGTTGACCTCGGGCACGATGAACTTGAAATAGACGATATAACCAAAGGTGAACACAAGTCCCGTCAGCATGCCCGCCATGGCGCCTTCCTTGTTCATCCGCTTGGAAAAGATACCCATCAGGATCGCCGGGAACAGGCTGGCCGCCGCCAGGCCAAAGGCAAAGGCCACCACCTGGGCCACGAAAGCGACGGGATAAATGCCCAGAAGCCACGCGACACCAATCGACACCGCCGCCGCGATCCGCGCGGCCCGCAGCTCCTGCATGTCCGAGATATCCTTCATCAGGGTTTTCTTCAGAAGGTCATGGCTGACAGCCGTGGAGATCACCAGCAGGAGCCCCGCCGCGGTTGAAAGCGCCGCCGCAAGGCCACCTGCGGCCACAAGGGCGATCACCCAACCAGGCAGCTTGGCGATTTCTGGGTTTGCCAGCACCATGATATCGCGGTCCACATACACCTCATTTTGGGTGTCGGTGGTGGGGTTGACCAGCATGCGTTCGCCATGCTCGCCGCGCTTGTCGCCATCGAACGCGGGCTTGCCGTCAAACGGCGCACCCGGGCGGTACTGCACGGCACCGTCGCCGTTCTTGTCCTGCCAGGCGATGAGGCCCAGGTCTTCCCAGTTTTTGAACCACTGTGGTGTCTCTGCATACTCCGTCTCATTGACCTCGGAAATGAAATTCAGCCGCGCAAAGGCGCCGACAGCCGGCGCCGTGGTATAGAGAATGGCGATAAAAACAAGCGCCCAACCCGCTGAAATGCGCGCGTCCGAGGCCTTGGGCACCGTGAAGAAACGCACCAGCACATGCGGCAGCCCCGCCGTTCCCACCATCAAGGCCGCCGTGATCGCAAACACATCGATGGTGGATTTGGTACCGTCCGTATAGGCGGTGAAACCAAGCTCAATGAGCGCGCTATCAAGTTTTTCAAGCACCGTCAGGCCGGAGCCATCCGCCACTTCTGCCCCCAATCCCAGCTGCGGCACCGGGTTGCCGGTGATCAGCATGGAGATAAAAATAGCAGGGACAGTGTAGGCGAAGATCATCACGCAATATTGCGCCACCTGGGTATAGGTGATGCCCTTCATCCCGCCCAGTACGGCGTAGAAAAGTACGATAATCATCCCTATGATCACCCCCGTGTCAATATCCACCTCCAGGAATCGGGAGAACACCACCCCTACCCCGCGCATCTGCCCGGCCACATAGGTGAACGAAACCAGGATGGCGCAAAGCACGGCCACAATGCGCGCGGTACGCGAATAGTAGCGTTCGCCAATGAAGTCGGGTACGGTA
>JBNKYQ010000256.1:0-4102 GCA_050300975.1 Kordiimonas sp. | reverse complement strand
TGGTCTCTTGCCAGTCGCTGACCACAGCGGTGACCAGTTCGCCCCGGGCGGCGGCGCCGGACGGCAGGTCGAACGTTACCATCATGGTGCGGGTCTGGCCCTCAATCGCGGGTACGACCGAGCGCAGCGTCGCGCCCGTGATCACATTGCGCCGCCCGCCGCGAAGCTCGATTGGTGCGCCGGACTTGGTGGCTTCCGCATACTGGGGGGGCATGCCGATATGGGCTTCCATGCGGTTGTTCTCGGAAATCTCGAGGATAGCGGTGCCGGCGCCCACAACGGTGCCTTCATCAAGGAAACGGGCGGTGATGATGCCGTCAAACGGCGCGATGATGCGGGATTTCGCCAGGTCTACGTCCAGCGCATCAATGGCGGCCTCAAGACGTTTTTCATTGGCGCGCAGTGAAATGGCATTGGCTTCCGCCTCGTCCAGGCGCTGGGCAGATGAATGGCCCTGCTTGTAGGTCTCCTGCGCGCGTTCAAGCGTGCGTTCCGCGAGGTCAAGCCGGGCGTTTACTTCTTCCCGTTCGGCCAGCAGTTGGGCGCGCTGCGCTTCAAGCCGGGCGGTATCAAGGGCCGCCAGCGTGTCGCCTTTTTTGACTTCAGCGCCAAGGTCCACCTGGATGGCCCGTACGCTGCCGCCAAGTTCAAACGCCATCTGGCTGATGCGTCCGGGAACAGCGCGCCCGGTGAAGGTTCGTTTCGCGTGGTAGCCATGCTCAAGCGTAACTTCGGTGGTACGCACCGGCAGGGACCGGCTTTGCCCGCTTTCGGGAATGCTTTGCGCCGTGATGCGAGCGGCAGCGATGCTGCTGAATAGGCCCACGACTGCCAGGATGCCCGCCGCCTTCAAGATTTTTACACGCGATACTGTCATTTTATGTCCTGCTGCCGCCACTCGGGCGCTTTCTGTCTGGGGCTGCCTTCAGCCTGTCTTTTCCGCTTGTATATATAAACTGGACTGTCTAGTCTAGTAAATTATCGAAGCATTGGTTCCGTAACGTAAAAGTGCCGCCAGGGCGTTTGATGGCTTGCATATAGGGCATTGTGTTTGATATTTGTAGACTTATGAGTCTAAAAAATATGCATAGCTGACTTGTCGGAAATTTGCATGTTGGCAGGCAACGGGCTAAGGAAGGCCCTGTTGGACCAAACGTTGGGAACAGAAATAGAGGCTGAAAAACGTGTCAAATACTGCAGTTGCGCACCAGGACGCTGAAGACCAGAACAAACCCGCCCGCGGTCGCCCGCGTGACGTGGAAAAGAACAGCGCCATCATTGATGCGGCCAGCCGGCTGTTTCTGGAAAACGGATTTGACGGCACTAGCATGGACGAAGTTGCCAAGCGGGCCGGGGTGTCGAAGCAAACGGTCTACAGCCACTTTTCCTCGAAAGAGCAGCTGTTCGGCGAGTCGATCCACATCACCATCGAGAAATATTTCCCGGACCAGGCGCTGCAGGAAGTGCGCAGCCACACGCTGGAGGCGGACCTGACGGCCGTATCCATGCGCTTCGCCGATCTGTTGATGAGCCAGGATGCCATGGCGATGCACCGGGTGCTGGTGTCTGCCGCACCGCGGGGGCCCGAGCTTGCCAAGATTTTCTGGGAAGCAGGACCAGCCGAGATGATCGTCAAGCTGTCCGCCTTCCTCAAATACTGGGTGGATAAGGGCGAGCTGGAGATCGATGACCTGGAGAAGGCCGGCGCCCGCCTGATCTCGCTCCTCAAGGGCAAGCTTCACTTTGAGATGGAAATCGGCCTGCGCGACAGCGTGAGCGACGATGTCCTCAAAGAGCATGTGATTGATGTGGTGAAGAGCTTCATCAAGCTCTACCGCAAAGACTGACCAGCGCGGTCCGACAAAGAAAAAGCCGCCCGGGTGGTGCCCCTGGCGGCTTTTCTTTTTGTGTCAGCGGATGACTTATGGGCTGCTTACTCGGTCCCGTCCGTCGATTCCATGCCAGCGCCCTTCAGGTTCTCACTTGAATAGCGGGCATTGTCGCTGTCGCCCTTCAGCGTGGACGGCAGGTTCTCCACCTGCCCCTCGGTTTTGGGGCCAAGCACTGTGTCGAACACGATTTCATCGCCATCGCTGGAGCAGGCCGCAAGGGCAAACAGGGCTACAGCAGGGATCAGTTTTTTCATGTTTATGTCCTCAATCATGATTCGAGGCGGACTTTGCCCTAAAATTATGGCGGCTTCAAGTCGCCAATGCTTCTGTCCGCTTATAGTTCAAAGAGTGGGTTCGGCGTCTGCCATCCTTTTCCGTACCGTGCCTCGCAGGCAGCTTCCGGGGAGCGCGGTGCACCAAAGCTGTGGCCCTTGAAATCGATGGAGGTCGCTGGCAAGAAGATATCTGCTCTCTCGGGCACAATCTTGAGCGCCTTGTGCGGCCAATAAACCGTATCTTTCATCTTGCCCAGAATGAAGATGTCGATATTCACATCGTCACTTTGATAATGGATGATAGGAACGTCGGCACCACCGGCCCTGCAACGCAGCCCCGTGGCCCTCAATTCCCCGGTTACCCGGATTTTGGCATCTTTGATGTCAGAGGGCGCGGTGTCATCCACGATGATGGCAATGTCAAGATCGTCATCATGAGGGATGAAGCCCTTTTCCCGAATGGCGCCAAGGAGCGTGCCATAAAGCAGCATGGGCGTATGGCCCGCTGCCAAAATGGCGTCCCGTGTTTCCACCAGGCGCGCCATCACCCGTTTTTCATCCCGGTGCATAAGCGGCACCTGAAGGCCATGCTTCGTCAGATGCAGTGGTCGTGCATGGGTGACCAGTTTGCGTGCCGAGTGGGTGCCTTCAGAAAATGCTTCTGTCAGCTCACGGTAGCCGCGCACCATTTTCAGAACCGGCTTGACCATGTTCCGGCAGCGATACAGCGCATACAGTTTACCCAAAATTCGAGGGAACACGGCCTGCCAGTCAGATTTTACCAGAAGGGTGGGCAGAGTTAGCGCATTGATAATATTGCGGAACTGTTTCCAGTTGTCATGAACGCAGGTCCAGTTTTCCTTATCCGCACTGACATGGATTTCCATGAAAAGGGATCGGCCGGCGGCCGTCCGGTCCGTGTTCCAGACACGGAGCTGGTTGATGTTGCGACTTTTGCCGAAATCAAACACGCGTACGGAAGCGACCTCGCGCAGGTTGAAACTGTATGGGCGGGGCGCCATGTGGGGCGGAATGTGGAAATCTGTTGAGTGCTTGTTCCCATTGAGAACCCATTTAGGGTGCAACCATTTACCTTCACGTGAAATCTCTACGCCGCCGATGGAATCAAGTTTTTTGCCAAGAACGCGTACCTTCACATAGCGAATCTGCTGCATGTCGAGTTTGATGATGCGGGCTGTTTCCCTGTCTGTGCCAAAATCGGGTGGCGATGACAGCGCGATCTCCAGCGCATTCAGAAGCGGTTCCGCGACACTCTGCCTGTCGGTCACGTCAAGCTTCCCGGTTTCAGCCAGATAGCGGCGCAAGCGACCGTCAAAATCTTCGATATGGCTGTCGAAGGCCTGTTCGTGCGTGCCGTTGATGGCCTCGCGAAGGTCAGACAAGGCCTCCAGGGCCTTGGTTACCCGTTGGTTTGTATGAGACTTTATCCTGCTCTTGTCGCTCGGGTGGTACAGCGTGTGTACGGCGCCTTCACGATCAATGCCGCTGATCTTGATATATTCGCTGCGAATGCCGTTCCGGTCCATGCGGTGGAAGAAATAGAGGTGGCGAAGCTCTACGTGATCAGGGAAGTCTGCCTGCCACCAAGGGTGCAGTTCAAGGTTGGTGTGCACATTGCAGGCAAACATGAGGCCGGTAACGCCCAGCCTCGGGTCGGGCAAATTCTTGTGGTGCGAGCTTTGGCTGCAATCGGCAAGGGCGGAAACATTGATGATACTTTTCGAGTTTCGTTTAGCTGACCGGTTAAGGCCAAAAAACTCCAGCCTTGAAAAATTAAGGATATCTCGCCGGGAATGCGCAAGTTCAATGCGGATGGCCTTGTAGGGCTGGTCCAGTTTGATGCTGACCGGGTACAGAAAGTCTGTCAGTCCGGCCACAGCACCGGGCAGCTTTGCCCGAATCTTGTTCCGTGGG
>JBNKYQ010000255.1:0-4134 GCA_050300975.1 Kordiimonas sp. | reverse complement strand
AACGGCGCGAGGCCGCCACACAGGAAATGGCCGCCACCAAGGCCGCGTATCAGCAGCAGAAAGGAAACTATCCCATGAACCAGCAACAGGGCCAGATGGGCTATGGCGCGGCCCCGCAAGCGCAGCCCGGCATGCCGGGCCAACCGGGCATGCCAGGACAACAGCTTTCAACCAACCAGATTTTGGCGCAGGAATTTGCCGAAACCATCCGCGGTATGATCGCCCAGGAAGTCGACAAGCAGCTCAAGGCGCTGCTGTCGGTCTATACGGCAAACCAGAACGCCCAGACGCAGGAACAGGCGGCCCAGCAGCCGCAGCAGGCCCAGCAGCAGGCACCTCAGGCTCACCCACAGGGCCCGGTGACATAGTCGCCGGCCCAATTCGCGCGTATCCGCCAAGGCCAGCCCTTGCCAACAGGCGAAGGAAATTGCGGCCTTGGCGGCCCTTCTGAAACAATCTTTCCCATTCGTGCTTTGTTCCCCACAATTTTCCCGAAAGCCGCACTTTTCCTTAAATTTTTAGTTAAATTTGCTTTAACTAAATCGTCATATCAGGTAGACAGCCGCCAGTTTCGAGTTTTTAAGGACTGCCCCAATGTCGGCTGGCATCTCTATTCTGAAGGACCTTGTGTCCGGTGGTTTCGGTGGATCATCCTCCGGCGCTTTGGCGAAAGGCGTTCTGTCCGGCGACGGCAACGAGGCCATGATCCGACAGTCAGAACTAGCAGCACTCTACCAATTCTGGGTAGACAAGAAAGCCAGCCTGGGCAAACTTCCTTCCCGCGCAGATTTCACCCCGCTCGAGCTGACCCGCCTGCTGCCCCACATTGCGCTTGTTGATGTCGACCATACGACAGGCAGCCCGGAATTCACCTTCCGCCTTTGTGGCACACAGATAGCAGAAGACTGCGGCGTGGACCTCACAGGCAAGACCTGGAGCCGCTTCCCCAACTCAGAGGACGTAATCAGGCGGGCGGTCAAACTGACAGAAAACCTCAAGCCCTACTATGCCTCGAACATCCAGGCGAAATGGGCACCCAAGAATTTCCACCACTATTCTGTGCTGGCGCTACCGCTGTCCGCTGACGGCGTAACGGTCGACATGATCCTCGCGGGCGTCATGTTCCACCCCTATACGTCCTAGCACCGCTTAGATACGGGGCCGATTTTTAGCCCTCCCCCACACAGCCCTTCCGTGCCATAGTCCCGGTTCGTGAGTTCAACGAAGGGGACGCCCATGCGCGGTATCATCATTTTCTGCCTCATCGCCAGCCTGTTTGCGCCCATCGCCTTGGCAGATGACGGCATGAAACTTGTGATGCTGGGCACCGGCACGCCAAACGCAGATCCGGCCCGGTCAGGCCCCGCGCTGGCTGTCACCTTCGGGGGCAAAGCCTATCTTGTGGATGCGGGCCCGGGCGTGGTGCGCCGCGCCGCCGCCGCCGAACAGAAGGGCGTGACGGAACTGGCCCAGCCGAACCTGGATCATATCTTCATCACCCACCTGCATTCCGACCATACGCTGGGACTGCCAGACCTGATCTTCACCCCCTGGGTGCTGGAGCGCGACCACGCGCTTGTGCTTTTTGGCCCCACTGGCAGCGCCGAGATGGTGGATCACGTCTCAAAAGCTTACTCGGTCGATGTGGCCATGCGCCTGAACGGGCTGGAGCCCGCCAACCCCGAAGGCTACAAGGTAGTGGTCAATGAAATTGGCCAGAACAAGCTTCTTCTCGACACGCCGGAAATTCGCATCAGCGCGATCCCGGTACTGCACGGCAGTTGGAAAGAAGCCTACGGCTTCAAGTTTGAAGCAGGCGGTAAGACCATTGTAGTGTCAGGCGACGCCCGCCCAAGCGGTCGACTGATGGAAGCCGCGCGCCACGCCGACATTCTGGTGCATGAAGTCTATTCCGACGCAGGCTGGCGCCGCCGCGAACTGGTCTGGCAGAAGTATCACAAAAGCTTCCACACGTCGGCGACAGAACTGGCCGAGCTCGCAAAGCGGGCCCAACCGAAGCTTCTGGTGCTGACGCACCAGCTTTACTGGGGCACATCAGACCCGGATCTCGTGCAGGAAATCCGGGACGCGGGTTACAAGGGCGCGATCATCTCCGCGAAAGACCTGGACATCTTCATCCCGTAATATGAAAGCCCCTCACCTATATGATACCTTCGACCTCTCATAATATCACTGCACCGATCATTATCCTTGGCATGCACCGCAGTGGGACCAGCCTACTGACCCGCATGCTGGAGGCTATCGGCCTTTTTGTTGGTCGTGACCTTCAGGGCGACCACGAAAGCGCAATCTTCATTCAGGTCAACAACAAATATTTCGAGCAAACAAATTCGAGCTGGGATAACCCTGTATACCCAACGCTGACACCTACAGGCGACAATGCAATAGGCAGAGTGTTCAAGGCCAACCTTGAGGCTATCAAGGCACAGTTCGGTCCTCTTGACGGCTTCTGGGGATTCAAGGATCCCCGCAGCCTGACCACATATCCGCTATGGAAAGACCTGTTTCCCACCGCCAAAACCATCTACATCACGCGGAGCCCTGTTGACATTGCAAAATCGCTTACCCAACGACACACCATGCTGGTCGAGAAAGGGATATTCCCGAGAGAGGGCAACTTCACCAAAGCGAACATTCGCTTTACCCAGCGCTGTGCGACCTTCGAGGGTAGCCTCGACCTTGCTCTGGAACAGATTGCTTTCGCCGACAAGCTGAAACAGCAATCCGTTTTGACGGATAACCTGGAATTGAGTTACGAAGCGCTGATGCGGGATCCGCTCTTTCAGCTGTCCCGTATAGCAGGATATTTGGGTATCAAACCCGATAGGGATGCCGTACTGAAGGCCGTCAGTCTACCTCGGTCCGATGCCACTGTTGAGACGGACAAGGTCATGCAGGCCTATTTCCCTTATCTGGCTAAGGGCGCCTAAGGCGCGCACTCGGGAAAGCGCTCAATCAATTTAGCCGTCAGTTCTTCACGTCGCGCCCAAAGGTCATGGTACCAGTCAATGCGGGCATCGATATGATCCATCAGCATGCGGTTCTGCACTACATAGCTGAAAGCGTTGTGGGCCAGTCTCGACCGCTCCGATTTATCTGTTATCAGGCGTTCGAGCGCCGCCTCCCATTCGGCGGGCGTATTCGCAATCAAACCGGTCTGGCCATGTTTGATCGTATCTGCATATACAGTCGGGCTTGCAATAACCGCGGCTCGCGCACCTGCCGCTTCAACAAACTTTATGTCACTCTTCTTGCGTGTGAATTCATCGTCATGAAGGGGCAAAAGCGCGATATCGCAGCCCGCCAGATATTGCATGTAGTCGGTATAGGGTACGGCCTTCTTGAAATGCTTGTCGTCAGACTGCAGAGCATCGAAAAAGCTCTCGTCATGAAGAACGATGGGCTGCACCTCAGGGTGCCGGGAAAGCACTTGATTGATTGTGTCCACCAACGGCCCCCAGGCTTCGCGCCTGTTGATAGCGCCGAAGAAAATCCGCACCTTCTTTGCGTCAGGCGTGGCGTGCGGCGGCAACGCCATTAACTGGTTGGCAAATACTGCCACTTCGGGATTGTACTGACGGAACACATCCGCCAGCGTATCGGTACTGGTCTGGACAGCGTGGCACGCGGCATATCCACGCCACCCCATTGAGCTATCCCAACGCTTCCGGTTCACGGCTACTGGCGTAATCGGATAATCATCAATCTCCGACACCAAAAGCCAACCGCGCTCCAGTATCGCCCTAAGGGTTTGCGGCCACGAGTTCGGATTGGCCAGCATGCGCTGAGCCACGATGATTTTCGGCGCGCCTTCCACCTCGTTTTTCATGGCCTTAAACGCACGCTCAACATAAAGGAGGTTTGTCCCGCGCATCTTCAAGGCATAGTTCGGCTGCGCCACCCGCACATCTGTCAGTTGCGTCGAGAATGAACTGAAAACCAAGTTTAGTGGCTTATTCATCTATTTGCCCCGCGTAGCACATCTTCCCTCCCGATCTGGCGGGTTAGGCATAGACCAACCTACCCGGAAAGGCGATCAAAAATATGACCGTTGCCGCTCTGTCTTAATCCGCCAGGTTTGGCCTGAGCCAACGGGCGGCTTGCTCGATATCC
>JBNKYQ010000254.1:0-4141 GCA_050300975.1 Kordiimonas sp. | reverse complement strand
CGCGTCATACTGGTGCGGCTTCACGACAAGCGGTATCCGGTTATGCAGGCTGCGCATCGGCCCCACGGTCGGTCCGGTCAGGATCGCCATGGTCTCCAGCCAGTGCTCACCCCCGGGGCCGTGCCAGGTGGTCCAGATACCGGCAAAGGCCTGCAGGCCACCGCCCACAGGCGTGATCAGAAAGGGCTGCTTGCGCCCGTTCAGGCTTTTCCACTCGTACCAGCCATCAAACGGCACCAAACACCGGGTGCGTTTCATGGGGGACCGGAAAGATGGCTTCTCGACCACCGTTTCCACACGCGCGTTGATCAGCGGCTTGCCACCCGCCTCCTTTTTCCATTCAGGCACCAAGCCCCATTCAACGGCCGCCAGTTCAGGCGCGCCGCCAGCGCCCGCGCGGACAATCAGAACAGGCTGGCCGGGGGAGATATTATACCTGGGCGGGATATGGGCATCCGCGCGCACGCCGAATGTCCTGATCATCGCTTCCTTCGGCGATGTCATCATATAGCGTCCACACATAAACCCTTGCCTCTTTCGTCTTCCGCACCCATTGTGGGGGCCCATGTCCAAAGAAATAGCATGCTTATGACTGAGGCAAGTGAAAAGCCGGATCACCGGCAAAATCCCACCCGTCCCATTGTCGGTGTGGGTGCCGTGGTGATGAACGGCGACCAGGTCCTCTTGATCAAGCGCGGCAAGCCCCCCAAGGAAAACGAATGGAGCCTGCCGGGCGGGGCGCAAATGCTGGGGGAAACCACCTATGATGCGGTCGCGCGCGAAGTGCAGGAAGAAACCGGCCTCCTGATCCAGCCCACCTGCCTTCTGGACGTTGTGGATTATATCGACCGGGCGCCCGATGGCTCGCTCGAGTTCCACTATACGCTGATCGATTATCTGGCGCTGACAAGCGACACCAACCCGGTTGCCGGGACCGATGCGGTCGACGCCCGCTTTTTCCCTCTTGATGAAGCCCTTGCGCTTCCGCTATGGACAGAGACCCGTCGCCTGATCGAACTGGCGGCAGACAAGATGCGACAGCTTTCCGAAAGGCACTAGGTATGACCGACGACAAACCATCCTCCCGCAGCGCAATTGGGATGCTGGCCCTGATTTTCGGTCTGATGGCCTATGCCTTCCTGGCGGCCGGCATTGGCGGCATGATGTCTGACTGGTCGGTCGCGATCCAGACCATCTATTATCTGGTGGCCGGCCTGTTGTGGATATGGCCCGCGAAAAAGCTGATCTACTGGATGGGCGGCAAGAAGCCCGAGTGACCAACTGACAAAGAAAAAGCCGCGATGACAAACACCGCGGCTTCTTTCATTTAAGCGGCTTAACCCCTAGGTGCCGGGAAACTTATAGTCCTTGAACTGGTCCCTCAGGTCCTTCTTGGAAATCTTGCCCGTGGCCGTGTGCGGGATCTCGCTCACCATTACCACGTCATCTGGCAGCCACCATTTGACCACCCGGGTCTCAAGGAAAGCATTCATCTGTTCGGTCGAAACAGTCTTGCCCTCTTCCGGCACAATGATCATCAGCGGGCGCTCATCCCATTTCGGGTGACGCACGCCGATAACAGCCGCTTCCACCACGTCAGGGTGCGCAACCGCTTCATTTTCAAGGTCGATGGAGCTGATCCATTCACCGCCGGACTTGATCACGTCCTTGGCGCGGTCGGTGATCTGCATATAGCCATATTCGTCGATGCAGGCGATATCGCCGGTGTCGAACCAATTGTCGTCATCCAGGATCTTGCCACTATCACCCTTGTAGTAGGTGTCGATCACCCATGGGCCGCGCACCATCACCCGGCCTGACGTTTCACCGTCGCGCGGCAGGATATTGCCGTCATCATCCTTGATGCACATTTCAACGCCCAGCACAGACCGGCCTTGTTTGGTTTGCACGTCCAACTTTTCTTCTGCCGGCAGGTTCGCCACCGCCGCATTTTCGCTCCCGAGGCTGCCGAGCGGGCTGGTTTCAGTCATGCCCCAGGCATGGTTTACCCGGACGCCATATTTTTCCTGGAAGGTCTGGATCATGCTTCTGGGTACTGCAGACCCACCGATCGTCACGATCTTCAGCTTGCCCATGTCCTTGCCGGTGCTTTCAAGAAACTTGAGCATGCCAGACCACACGGTTGGCACCGCCGCCGTCACGGTCACATCCTCGTCCATGATCAGCTTATGGAGCACATCCGGTTCATGGTGTGGGCCATTGAAAGCAATCTTGGCGCCCGTTGCCGCCGCCGCGTAGGGAATACCCCAGCTGTTGGCATGGAACATCGGCACCACAGGCAGGATGGTCGACAGCGACGTAATCCCCAGCGTGTCACCAGAGATGGCCAGCAGCGTGTGCAGGAAATTGGACCGGTGGCTATAGAGAACCCCTTTCGGGTTACCAGTCGTTCCGGATGTGTAACAAAGTCCGCAAGCTGTGTTTTCATCAAACGTCGGCCAGCTGTAGTTGCCGTCTTCGGCGTCCAGCAGCTCCTCGTACGACAGCACATTCGGCAGCTTCGTCTCAGGCATATGGTCGCGCCCCACCATGATCACATAGTGCTCGATGGTCTTCAGGTGCTCCTGAATGGCTTCAATCAGCGGCACGAAGGTGATGTCCAGCATCAGCACTTTGTCTTCCGCGTGGTTCATGATGTAGATCAGCTGTTCCGGGAACAGGCGCGGGTTCACCGTGTGGGTCACAGCGCCCATACCGGACGCCCCGTACCAGATTTCCATGTGCCGGTGGCTGTTCCAGGCCAGCGTGGCGACACGGTCCCCCAGCTTCACGCCAAGGCGACCCAGGGCCTGCGCGCACTTCTTCGCGCGCACTGCACAGTCGGCGTAGGTATAATTGAACTTGCCGCCTTCAGGCAGCAGGCCAACAATCTCGCGGCGTGGATGGTTTACTTCGGCATGCTCAAGAAACTTGGATACCAGCAAAGGCCAGTCTTGCATCTGTCCCAGCACAGGCACTTCTCCCCATAATCGAAAACAAAACACCGCTGCCTTCCCAAACAGCGGTAGATTCAGGCGTTTGTTTGACTATAGGTCTGCGCCGGGGCTTTTCAAACGCTTTGTAGCGCTTTTTCACTCGTCTGACGTGACTGTGAGCATGCAGCTATCAAGCTGGTGCGGATCGCCCTCTCCGGCACGGAAGGCAGCGTGATCAATTGCCCCGTCCCGGACGCCGGAAATCAGCCATACCCAGCCGGGTTCGACCGATTGGGCCTTGTCTGCGTCAGACGGCCTCGCGACCCCGTTCGGGTGGCTATGCCAGACGCCCACGATTTGCGGTCCACCGGCCCGCGCGGCCTTCTGCATCAGGATATGCATGCCGGGGTCAATCTCGAAGCTGGTTTCAGGGTTGCCTTCGGTGACATTGTCGGTGACCACGGCCTGGGTGATGCTCACCCCGGCCTCGTCTGCCTCGCCCAACAGAAGCGCACAGGCCTCATGGGGCTCAGCCTGCCAGGCCGTGCGCTCCAGCATTTCAAGAAGGGTGGCGCTCAGCCTGACGCTTACTGGTCCTGCCATACCAGCGGGATTTCCACTTTGGCCTGCGCCCCAGTCACACGGTTTAGCGTGATGATGGTGTCACCCGCGTTGGACCGAAAATGGAACACAAGTTCCGTGCCCTGGGCCGTTACGGACATGAGCGTCGCGCCAGCCGGCCGTTCGACCTGATAGTCGCCGTAGGCTTCCGTCGGCATCAGCGCGGGCACCACGGGTGCCTCGGTGATAGTTTCGGTCTGGCCCTCTTCCATCAGGCTTTGGGCCGCGCGCTCAGATATCTTGTAGACCATCAAACCGACCATCGCGAGGATGGCGATCCCCAGTGCGATCACAAGCACCTTCATGCCCGTGTGCTTTGGGATATCCTCCACGTCTGCGCCCGAAACGGCAGCGCTTTCATTCTGGGGCGTGACTTTTTGGTCTTGTGGCATCATAAGATGTCTCCATGAGCGACACATTCAAAATCCATATCGAGCCAGAGCTTGCCGGCAGCCGCCTTGATAAAGTGCTTGCGGACGCAATGCCAGACTTTTCGCGCTCGCGCCTCAAGGCGCTGATCGAAGAGGGCCAGGTTACGGAACAGCGCACTGGCGGCAAAATCAGTGCGTCGCGCAAGGTCAAGG
>JBNKYQ010000253.1:0-4158 GCA_050300975.1 Kordiimonas sp. | reverse complement strand
GGACCGCACCCGCGACTATTATAAAGTGGAAGTCTCCTCCGGCGCGCGCTTCTGGCTGTTTCGCTATGGCCTCTACGCAGTCCCCGGCCCCGGCGCCCACCGGGCTGAACCTACGCGAGAGGTGCCTGACTGGTATCTGCACGGCTTTTTCGCCTGAGGCCCGCCATGTATGCGGAACTGCAAATAACCAGTAATTACAGCTTCTTAACGGGCGCTTCTCATCCTGATGAACTGGTCATTCAGGCCAAGGCTCTGGGGCTGAAGGCCGTGGCGATCACAGACCATAACACCCTGTGCGGCATCGTCCGTGGCCATATCGCCGCCAAGGCCCACGGCATTGATTTCATCCCCGCCTGCCGGCTGAACCTGCGCTGCGGCACCAACCTTTTGGCCTACCCCACAGACCGTGCGGCCTATGGCCGATTGACAGAGCTTCTGACCATCGGCAACCGGCGGGTGGAAAAAGGGTCTTGTGACCTGTCGCTTGAGGATGTGGTGGCTTTTGCCAAGGGCCATATCTTCACCCTGTTGCCCGAAAGCGTGGGAGGTGCGCTGTCCAGGGCCCTGCCCCCGCTAAAGGAAATGTTGGATGCACCGCTTTACTTGGCGGCCACACACCGCTACCGCGGCAATGACAGGCAGCGGCTTGGCGCGCTCGCAAACGTGGCAGCACAGGCCCGCGTACCTCTTGTTGCCACAGGTGATGTGCTCTATCACGCGCCTGAGCGGCGGCAGCTGGCCGATACCGTCACCTGCATTCGCACCCACCAGCGCATTGAGGAAGCCGGCTACCTGTTGGAGGCCAACGCCGAACGCTTCCTCAAGCCCGGGCAGGAAATGGCGCGGCTGTTCGGCAACCACCCCGAAGCCATCAGGAACACGCTAAGAATAGCGGAAAGCTGCCGTTTTTCTCTGGATGAGCTGCGCTATAATTACCCGACAGAGCCGGTCCCCGACGGCCTGACGCCACAAGAGCACCTTGAGCAGCTGTCGCGCCGGATGATCCGCGAACGATTCCCTGCGGGCGTGCCGGATCATGTCGCGAAAACACTTGAACGCGAGCTCGACATCGTCGGTCGCAAGAGCTATGCGCCCTATTTCCTGACGGTTTATGACATTGTCACCTACGCCCGCGGCCTGAATATCCTCTGTCAGGGGCGCGGGTCCGCGGCCAATTCAGTCATCTGCTTCGCCCTGGGGATCACCGATGTGGACCCGACGGAGATTGACCTCTTGTTCGACCGTTTCATCTCGGACGAGCGCGACGAGCCCCCGGATATCGACGTGGATTTCGAGCACGAGCGACGCGAGGAGGTAATCCAGTATATCTACCGCCGCTACGGCAGGCACCGGGCCGGGCTGGCCGCCACGCTGATCACCTACCGGCCGCGCAGCGCCATTCGTGAAGTAGGCAAAGTGATGGGCCTGTCGGAAGACAGCATCAGCGCGTTGTCTAGCACCGTTTGGGGCTCCTACGGCCATGACATACCCGATGAGCAGGTGCGCGAGGCCGGGTTTGACCCCACAGACAAGCGGCTCAGGCAGACGCTGGTGCTGGCGCATGAGATCATGGGCTTTCCGCGCCACTTGTCGCAGCATGTGGGTGGTTTTGTGCTGACCGAAGCGCCGCTTCATGAAATTGTGCCCATCCAGAATGCCGCCATGGACGACCGCACGGTGATCGAATGGAACAAGGATGACCTGGACGCCCTGGATATCCTGAAGGTGGATGTGCTGTCGCTTGGCATGCTGACCTGTATCCGCAAGGCGTTCGACATGATCCGCTTTCATCACGGCCTGCCCTTCACGCTCGCGACCCTGCCAAAGGAAGACCGCGCCACCTACGACATGCTGGAGAAAGCTGACACCATTGGTGTGTTCCAGGTGGAAAGCCGCGCCCAGATGAGCATGCTGCCGCGCCTCAAGCCCCGGGTGTTCTATGACCTGGTGGTGCAGGTGGCGATTGTGCGGCCCGGCCCCATCCAGGGCGATATGGTCCATCCCTACCTCAGGCGGCGGCAAGGCAAGGAAGAGCATGAGCTGCCATGGCGGGACCCTGCGTTCGGCACGGCGGATGAACTGAGCGACGTTCTGAAGGCAACCTACGGCGTGCCGCTTTTTCAGGAGCAGGCCATGAAGATCGCCATTGTGGCTGCCGGCTTCACGCCTGCGGAAGCCGACCAGCTCAGGCGCTCCATGGCGTCTTTCCGTAATCACGGAACCATCCACAAGTTCGAGGAAAAATTCATCAAGGGCATGACCAGCCGGGGTTATAGGCCAGATTATGCCGAACGTTGCTTCAATCAGATCAAGGGATTTGCCGACTACGGCTTCCCGGAAAGCCACGCAGCAGCGTTCGCCATGCTGGCCTATGCCTCTGCCTGGCTCAAGTGCCATTACCCCCATGCGTTCGCCGCCGCGCTCCTCAATTCCCAGCCCATGGGCTTTTATGCCCCGGCGCAGATTGTGCGCGACGCGCGCGAGCACGGCGTGAAGATATTGCCCGCGGACATCAACAGAAGCGGCTGGGACAATCATCTTGAACCCGCCCCTGACAGTGAATGGCAATGGGCCATCCGCCTTGGGCTGCGGCAGATCAAAGGGATCGCGCGAACGACAGCCGACATGCTTGCCGAGGGGCGTATCCGGCCTTATGTGGATGTGGCTGACCTGCATGCCCGCACCGGGCTTCCCGTCAGCCAGCTTGAAAAGCTGGCGGAAGCAGACGCCTTCCGGACTTGCGGGCTCGACCGGCGGCAGGCGCTCTGGCAGGTACGCGGGCTCAATGATACCCCGGACCTGCCATTGTTCCAGCATGCTGGTTCCCGGGAGCAGGTCGAAACCGACACCGTCGCCCTGCCCCAAATGCCGCTCGCTGAGCATGTGGTCAACGACTATCAGACCATGCGGTTGTCGCTGAAAGCGCATCCGCTCTATTTTCTACGGTGCAGACTGCAGGCCCAGGGCATTACCCGCTGTGCTGATCTCGCCAAATGCGGCGACGGTGCCAAGGTCAGGGTTGCAGGCCTGGTCCTGGTGCGCCAGCGGCCCGGCAAGGGCAATGTAGTGTTCATCACGCTTGAGGATGAAACGGGTGTCGCCAACATTATCGTCTGGAAACGGCTGTTCAAACTGCAGCGCGCGGTTCTGATGTCCAGCAGGCTATTGGTGATCGATGGGCAGCTACAGCATGAAGACGGGGTCACCCATCTGATCGCCAATCATCTGACTGACGCATCCGCTGACTTGTTGCTGTTGTCGGATGAGACTGCCACAGCAGAGAATCTTCCCGCTTACCGCGGTGCAACTCATCCCAGAAACGTCAAGAACCTGGTGCCAAAGAGCAGAGACTTCCACTAGTGAATTGTACAATACCCGCAAAGAGCGATCAATCAGGTTCACCATAACCAGTTGATTAATAAGAGATTTCAGCCTCTACAGGCTTGGTTAAACTAAAATTTTAGTAAAAAAAGGACCCACATTTGTAACTTCGTTAACCTTTAGGTACTAGTTTGACATCATCTGAACCAAACGAAGTTTGTGCCTTATGTCTATGTCTGAAAAATTGTTTGGCGGCCTCTTTTTCTTCCTGTGTGCCCCGATGCTTCTCATCCTTGCACCAACAGGCCTGAGCCTTGGCGTTGTTTCTGCCATTTCGGTTGGTTATACGCTCCGCTATATCTCCAGGACCAAACACCGCTGCACAAGCTGTGGACATATCTTCACCTTCCGCCTCAAGGACTATGTGGCGCTGGCAAAAAACGACTTTAACTGCCCGCACTGCAAGAAACACAAGCGCTGGTCCAGCCTGTCTCACTACTAATTCTGAAATTTCAGACTGATCAGGAAGCTGCCTGAAGCGGCCCATCAAACTCGTGCAAGGCTGCCCTGCGGTCCTTCAGAATTTGCGTTACCTGATGATAGTCCCTTGGCGTGTCCACATCGATGGCCGCTTCAGCGAACGGAAGCCGAACAGCCCGCGCCTCAACACCAAGCACAGCTGACGCACGCTCAAACGCTTCATCGACTGTGTAGCGCTTGAAAAGAAGGCCAAAGAGATTGCGATATCCGAAGGCCTTAAACAGCTGCCAGGGCTTCTTGCGTTTCATTTCAATCTGCCGCCAGAAATCAAGCACCGGAACCGCGCCTTCATTGGTG
>JBNKYQ010000252.1:0-4159 GCA_050300975.1 Kordiimonas sp. | reverse complement strand
GAAAACCTGGGCCTTGAAGACGTTGGTATCAAGGTCGACCGCGGCCATATCGTCACCGACGAATGGGGCCAAACCGGAGTGCCGGGCTTCTGGGCCATTGGCGACGTCGCTGGCGCCCCGTGGCTTGCGCACAAGGCGTCCCACGAAGGTATCGTAGCGGTTGAAAAGATCAACGGCGTCAAGGGCGTTCACCCGATGGACAAGGGCAATATCCCTGGCTGCACCTACTGCCGCCCACAAGTGGCAAGTGTTGGCCTGACGGAAGCCAAAGCCAAAGAGGCTGGTTATGACGTCCGTGTGGGTAATTTCCCCTTCATCGGCAACGGCAAGGCCGTGGCCCTTGGTGAGCCGGAAGGCATGGTGAAAACCGTGTTCGACAAGAAAACCGGTGAATTGCTCGGTGCGCACATGGTGGGCGCTGAGGTTACCGAAATGATCCAGGGCTATGTGGTGGCGCGTACGCTTGAAAGCACGGAAGCCGAGCTGATGCACACGGTCTTCCCGCACCCGACGCTTTCTGAGATGATGCACGAAAGCGTGCTGGATGCGTACGGCAAGGCCATCCATATCTAGGTGGCTCATTTGGGCGGGCGCATAGCTGGTCTGCACAATTTGGTGGATGTCACCGCCCTAGATGCATTATAAGGTCGCCAAAATGGCGGCCTTATACCGTTTAACGCTAGCAATGATGGTGTTTTGAGCATGACGACTGATCAGAAGACAACTGAACAGAAACCTCAAGGGTATCAGCGCAAGCCTGACTGGCTGCGTGTGAAGGCGCCAACCAGCAAACAGGCGATGGAAACGCGCCGCATGATGCGCTCCAAGAACCTGCATACTGTGTGTGAAGAAGCTGCTTGCCCGAACCTGGGCGAATGCTGGCAGAAGAAACACGCCACCATCATGATCCTTGGTGACACCTGCACCCGCGCTTGCGCTTTCTGTAACGTGAAGACCGGCCGCCCCATGCAGGTTGACCCGCTGGAGCCCATGAACACAGCTGAGGCGTGCGCCGAAATGGGCCTGGAGCATATCGTGATCACGTCCGTCGACCGGGATGACCTGAATGATGGCGGTGCCATGCAGTTCGTCAAGGTCATTCGCGCGATTCGAGACCGCTGCCCAACGACGACGATCGAGATTCTGACGCCAGATTTCCGGAATAAGCCGGGCGCCATCGAGATGGTGGCCGAAGCCAAGCCTGATGTGTTTAACCACAATCTGGAAACCGTGCCGCGGAACTACCCGAAAATCCGACCGGGCGCGCGCTACTATCATTCGCTCAGGCTGCTTGAGACCGTGAAGAAGGTGGACCCGTCCATCTTTACAAAGTCCGGCATCATGGTGGGCCTTGGTGAAGAACGTATGGAGGTGAGCCAGGTAATGGACGATATGCGCATGGCGGATATCGATTTCATGACCATCGGCCAGTATCTGCAACCAACACCGCGTCATGCAAAGGTTGACCGCTTCGTCACACCCGCCGAATTCAAGGCTTATGAGCGCATGGCAAAGGGTAAAGGCTTCCTGATGATCTCCTCATCGCCGCTGACGCGCTCCAGCTATCTGGCGGGTGACGATTTCGCCATGCTCAAGGCTGCACGCGACAAGCAACTCAAAAAAGCCGCTGAATAATCAACGCTGTTGACGGCTTGTACCCTGCGCGGCACTCTGCGCTGGGTTTCAATGGGGGCAGGGTATGACAGCTGAGGCTAAAGCAAGTTCAAACACCGATCACTGCAGGAACTGTGGGGAAACCCTGCATGGTTCCTTTTGTGCAGCCTGTGGCCAGAAGCATATCCCTGACCGTCTGAACACCAAGGACCTTCTGGTCAGCGCCTTTTTGGCGATCTTTGACCTCGAATCCAAAATCTGGCGCACGGTGCGGGATTTGGTCAGAAGCCCGGGCAGGGTGGCCCTCGACTATATCGGCGGCAAGCGCTTCTCCTACGTCAATCCGCTGAAATATTTTCTGACGGTACTGGCGATTTACCTCGGGATGCTGGCGCTTACCTTCGGGCTTGATTATCTCGCCGACCAGATGGTGCAAGTGGAAGGCGAGGACCCCGCCCAAGTCGTGGAAGTGGGCGATGCGCTTAAGTCCATCATCCGAAACCATATGAACCTGATGATCGTGCTGACGGTGCCGATATTTGCCTTCCTGCTGCGCTGGCAGTTTTGGCGCTCTGGCCGAAATTATGCGGAAACGCTGAGCTTCGTTGGCTTCATAGCAGGACAGGCTTACCTGTACCGGATTGCGATTGTTCTGGTCGAATATGCACTCGGTTCCTTCAGTTCTGGCCTCGGGCCGGCTGTTTCCTATATTGTCTTGGTTCAGGCCAGCAAGGTCTTCTACGACATGTCGTGGCCAAAGACGCTTGCGGCATCTTTTCTTGCCGCCATGCTGTTCGCGCTGGCCAGCGGGGTGATAGGTGTCATTCTTGCGACGCTCGCCTTGCTTGGCCTCTTTGGCTGACGCATGGCTGCAGCCTTTACGCCGGGTCCATTTCGGGATAGGACAGGCTTGCTGGAAATAGTTGAGTAGCCCGATGCATCATTTTGTTGAGAAGAAAATCCTCCCCTATAGCGATGAGCAGCTGTTTGGCCTTGTGGCTGACGTGGCCAAATACCCAGAATTCCTCCCGTGGTGCCTTGGGGCCCGTGTTTACAACCGGAAACAGGGCCAGTTCGATGCAGACGTCATCATCGGCTTCAAGATGTTCCGCGAACGGTTCACGTCCCGCGTAACGCTCGAGGAAAACCGCAAGGTGGATGTGGATTACATCAAAGGGCCGATGAAGCGGCTCTATAACCATTGGCGGTTCATCCCGCAGGACAACGGCCATTGCCTCGTGGATTTCGAGGTGGATTTCGAATTTTCCAGCCGTATCCTCAATCAGGTGATCGGGCCGCTTTTCGGAGAGGCCTGCAAACGCATGATGCATGCTTTTGAAGAACGCGCCGCGTCTTTGTACGGTCCGGCCCAAGAGGGTTGACCTCAGTCAAATCTCGCCAGAAAATTGCATGCTATGATATCGTCATCAGATGAGAGGAGGCATGCATGACCACATTTATGCACAAACTGGTAGAAGAGCTCCGCGCTCGCGAACAGTATCTGGAAGAACATTCCGACAACCCGATCTTCGATAATGACGAAAGTGGGGACTATAAGCGCGACTACGACAAGCTTCTGGCTGAGCTGAAGTCTTTTAACGAACGCGTTGAGAAGGCCCAAGAAAAGGGCGAGCCCTTTGAAGAGCATTTCGAGCGTGAAATTACGGATGAGCACAACCACCTGAAGGTGAAGGTGGAATCCTGGTCGAAAAAGTTCGATAGCTAAGCGTTACTGCTAGCCTTCAAAAGCCTCGAGAAGCATCTCCAGGGCTGTTTTCACTGTCGACCGGCGTACTTCTGTGCGCCCTATGTCGCCGAACTGCATGCTTTTGGCTATCGGGGACTCGCCAATTCGGCACAGCCCGAAGCACACCAGCCCAACGGGCTTGTCAACCGACCCGCCGCCCGGGCCAGCGATGCCCGTTACAGAGACGCTGACATCGGCGCGTGATGCCGCGATGGCGCCATAGGCCATTTCCTTTGCGACAGCTTCTGAGACGGCGCCGAAGCGAGCGAGGCTTTCAGAGCTCACGTCCAGCATCTGGTTTTTGGCTTCGTTGGAGTAGGTGATAAAACCGCGATCAACAACGTCCGATGATCCGGCAATCTCAGTCAGTGCCCCGGCTATCAGACCGCCGGTGCAGGATTCAGCCGTGGCGATCATCTGTCCCTGGCTTCGTGCCGCCTTAAGAACTTTTTCTGCCAGTGTCAGAATTTCTCGGTCGAACATGTTTATCCAATCATGGGCAGGCACATCAGGATCAGGCCTGCAAGCCACACAGTCTCCGCCACCATCAACAGGACAGGCCTCAGCCCTACCTGCATGACCTTCTTAAGGTCAGACTTCAGCCCGATGGCGGCAATTGCTGTAATCAGACAAACTCTTGAGAAATCCGTCAAGTATTCAGTCATCACTTCCGGTAGCGGCACAAAGCTGTTCACCAGCACGAACACCACGAAAGCCGCCAGGAAAGGCGGGAGCAGCGGGGGCTTCTTGCCTTCAGACGGGCTGTTGCGGAATGCCAGGATGAACATCAGCACGACC
>JBNKYQ010000251.1:0-4171 GCA_050300975.1 Kordiimonas sp. | reverse complement strand
ACGCAACCCATGACGATGGCGTCAGAGGCTTTCGCCTGTGCCAATGTCTCATCCGTCAGCGGATGGCCAAATTCTTCATAGGAACAACCACCGATGAGGCCTTCGGACACGTCGAAGGACCCGCCATAAGCACCTTCCACCCAAGTCATTACGCGTTTCACTTCCGCCATGATCTCGGGGCCGATGCCGTCACCCGGCAGGAGCATCACTTTATGTGTCGTGGTCATAATCGAACCTTCGTCTATCTCAGCCGCGGAACAGCCACGGGGTCATCATTTTCTGTTTGTCTTCATAAGACTTGATCGCGCCCTGAACCTGCAGCGTCTGGCCGATCTCATCAAGCCCATTGAGCAGCATTTCCTTGTGCGCCGGGTTATAGTCGAACTCATATTTCGCGTTCTGGCACGTGACCGTCTGGTCATTCAGGTTCACATGGATCTCGTGCCCCGCTTCAGCGGCCAGCACGAGCGCGTCGACTTCGTCTTGGCTGAGCGCCACTGTCAGAATGCCGTTCTTGACGCAGTTGCCCGCGAAGATATCTGCAAAACTTGGTGCAATGATGCAGCGGTAGCCAAGCTCTGCGATCGCCCACGGGGCGTGCTCTCGGCTAGACCCACAGCCGAAGTTGTCGCCGGCGATCAGGATCTTGGCGCCCTTGTATTTCGGCCCGTCGAACACGTTATCTTCGATTTTGCTGCCGTCGGCATTATAGCGCACGGTCTCGAACGCATGCTCGCCAAAGCCAGTGCGTTTGATCGACTTCAGATGCTTGGCCGGGATGATGATGTCGGTGTCCACATTCACGCGCGGGAACGGCGTGGCGATGGAGGTGACGCTGACGAATTTTTCCATGGGTCTTCTCCTCGCTTAAAAGTCACGCACGTCGACAAAATGACCGGCGATGGCCGCTGCCGCTGCCATGGCGGGGCTCACCAGATGCGTGCGCGCACCGGGGCCCTGGCGGCCCACGAAATTGCGGTTACTGGTCGAGGCCACATGTTCGCCCGGGCCCGCTTTATCAGGGTTCATGGCAAGGCACATGGAACATCCGGGGTCGCGCCATTCGAAGCCCGCCTCGGTGAAGATCTTGTCGAGCCCTTCTTCTTCGGCCTGCAGCTTCACCAGGCCCGAGCCCGGCACGATCATGGCTTCAATGATACCCGGTGCCACCTTGCGGCCCTTGATCACGCTGGCGGCTTCACGCATGTCCTCGATCCGGCTGTTGGTGCAGCTGCCGATGAACACGCGGTCGATCTTGAAGCCGGTCATGGGCGTGCCGGCCTCGTATCCCATATAGTCGAGCGCCTTCTGGGCAGCCTCTTTCTTGGCGGGGTCTTTGAAGTCATCGGGGCTTGGCACGTTTGCTGTCACCGGCACTACGTCCTCAGGGCTCGTGCCCCAGGTGACGAGCGGTACGATGGCGCTGCCGTCGATCACGATCTCTTTGTCGAAATGCGCGCCTTCGTCTGACTTCAGCGATTTCCAATAATTCACCGCCGCGTCCCACTGCCCGCCCTTGGGCGCATACGGGCGGCCCTTGAGGTATTCGAACGTTTTCTCATCGGGTGCCACAAGGCCCGCGCGCGCGCCTGCCTCGATGGACATATTGCAGAGCGTCATCCGTCCTTCCATCGAAAGCGCCTCGATCACCGGGCCTGCATATTCAATCACATGTGCTGTGCCGCCGCCGGTGCCGATGGCGCCGATGATGGCCATGGTGACGTCCTTGGCGGAGCAGCCCTTCGGCAGCTCGCCCGTCACGGTCACACGCATATTCTTTGATTTCTTCAGCTCAAGCGTCTGGGTTGCCAGCACATGCTCAACCTCGCTGGTACCGATACCGAACGCCAGTGCACCAAACGCCCCATGGGTGGAGGTATGGCTGTCGCCGCACACAAGCGTCACGCCCGGTTGGGTAAAGCCCTGCTCCGGGCCCACCACATGCACGATGCCCTGCCGGTCATCAGTCATGTCGATATAGTCGAGGCCGAATTCCTTCGCGTTCTGTTCAAGGGCGGTCAGCTGTGCCGTTGACATCGGGTCCGGGTTTGGCTGATCGCGGTCTTTGGTCGGCACATTGTGGTCCGGCACCGCGATGATGCTGTCCACACGGTGGACCGGGCGGCCTGCCGCGCGCAGTCCGTCGAATGCCTGTGGGCTGGTGACTTCATGCACAAGATGCCGGTCGATATATAGAAGGGCCACACCATTGCCGCGGTCTTCCACAACATGATGGTCCCAGATCTTGTCATACATCGTCTTCGGCATCGTTCGCTCCAGTCAGTACCTGCCGGTGTGGAAGCCCTTCGCGCGCAAAGCCTTTTCAGCCATCGGCGCCAGCAATCTCAAACCGGCCAAAATGAAAAACGGGGGCCAGACCTGCGTCCCGCCCCCGTTCTTTATATCCACCCTAAGCGCTTCGCAACAAATAATAAGCAAAGCGCCGAAAGTTTGAAATATTATTTCGCGTCTTTGCCGCGATTGAAGTCTTTCTTCTCGGCGATACGAGCAGACTTACCAGTACGACCACGCAGGTAGTACAGTTTCGCACGACGTACTTTACCGCGGCGAACAACAGTGATGCTGTCAACAACTGGGCCATAGAGCGGGAATACACGCTCAACGCCTTCGCCGTAAGAAATCTTACGAACGGTGAAGTTGGAGTTCACACCTTTGTTGGAACGGGCGATACAAACGCCTTCGTAAGCCTGGATACGCTCACGCTCGCCTTCGCGAACCTTCACGTTAACACGCAGGGTGTCACCAGCACCGAATGCAGGGATTTCTTTGCCTTCGGTCAGCTTTTCAATCTGCTCAGCTTCGAGCTTCTGAATAATGTTCATCGGTCTTCAACCTTTTTTCTTGCTTGCCTGCTCATAGGTCGACCAGAGATCCGGCCGGCGTAAACGGGTCAACTCTTCTGCTTTTTCACGGCGCCGCTGGGCGACGCGTTTGTGGTGCCCACTTGTGAGCACCTCGGGAATTTCCCGACCTTCCCAGACCGCTGGTCTGGTGTATTGCGGATACTCAAGGAGCCCGCTTTCAAAACTCTCTTCATCGAGCGTCTCGACCTTGCCCATGATACCCGGCAGCAGGCGAACCACTGCATCCAGCATCACAAGCGCCGCGGGCTCACCGCCCGAGAGGATAAAATCCCCAACGCTCACTTCTTCCACGCCCCGGGCTTCAAGAACGCGTTCATCGACGCCTTCGAAGCGACCACACAGTAGCGTGACACCCCCTGCTTCCTGCCAGCGCTTCGCTTCGGATTGATCGAAGCGTTTGCCGCGTGGGCTCATGTAAACCAGGGGCCATTCAGGTTTGGCATCCGCGCGTGCAGCATCGATTGCCTTACCCAAAATATCGGCGCGCATTACCATCCCCGGGCCACCGCCCGCGGGGGTATCGTCCACCGAGCGGTGCTTATCGCTCGAAAAATCGCGGATGTCCAGCGTTTTTAGCGCCCATTTGCCCTCATTCAGGCCTTTTCCCGCCAGCGACTGGCCAAGGGTGCCCGGGAACATGTCCGGGAAGATGGTCAGGATCTGGGCGGTGAACAGCGGGTCCATCATTTCCCCCCTTCTTCCGCACCGTCCTCATCGCGTTCGCTGATGTGGGTTTCAACCCAGTCATCAAAGGCGATCTGGACAAATCCGCCACGAATATCCACCACCGGCACATAGGCCTTGCGGAAAGGGATGAAGGCATGGCGGCCAAGGCCTTTGAGCGGTTTCGCGAGCACCAGCTCCAGCAGATCTTCAGCGCCGAAGTTCTCAACTGCCCGCACGATGCCGAGCGCGGCACCAGACGCGTCCCGCGCCTCGAGCCCGATCAGGTCGGCCAGATAGAACTCGTCTTCATCCTCAAGCTCAAGCGCCTCGCGCGAGACATAGATTTTCGTGCCCTTCAGCGCCTGGGCGTCTTCGCGGTTGGTGACGCCGTCAACGCGCACGATGAAGCCGTCGGGCGCTTCCCTGAGCAGCTTGATTTTGAGCACGGGGCCATTCGCACCCTTGTGGAGTGCGGAGTATGAGAAGATGGCCTTAGGCACATCGGTGAAGGACTTCAGGCGCACATCGCCTTTGACCCCGTGTGAGCCCGCAAAGGCACCCACGCAAATCCAACCATCCTCAATGCCGCGCTGGCGGCGTTCTTCCGATGCGTTTGTCAT
>JBNKYQ010000250.1:0-4263 GCA_050300975.1 Kordiimonas sp. | reverse complement strand
CGATACCCTGCATATCCTGGACCACCTCAGGCGCCTGCATCACCGCTGCACGCAGTTTGACCGGGTTGACGCCTTGTCGTCAGACAGGCGCCTCAACCGCCTGCGCGCGGTGCTGGCGCATAACCTTGAAACCTACCTGGCCCACGCGGAAGGCGACCGCCCGGACCTCTATTTCGACCGCCTGCGCGGCTTCATGCGCCTGCAGCGGCACAAGTACCGGGAAAAAACGGTGATGGCCGCCACCCGCAAGGAAATGGGCGAGGTGGGCCTCCTGATGCGCCTCGATGCCGTAAGGTGGCTGCAGCGGGTGTCCTACCACGCATGGCGCATCAGCTATCACTTCCAGGCATCCCACGCGGAAAACGGCATACTGGCGGCCCCGGCCGCCACAGATCAGTCGGGGCGGGGTGAAGATGTCATGAAAAAGCCTGAAAGCGACGACGAAGACGATTAAGGTCATACCGCCCTAAGTTAGGCCCTATGCGGAGCGTCTGGTCCAAAGATTTCAATATGGTCATATCCGCTTTGCCCCGGTAGCAGATATCTAGCATCACCGGTTTGCTAGTGGCCAAATTGTCATTTGGCACTATGCCCCTTGCTGAAACAGGCCATCAACTGGTTGCGAGGGTGCTGCCAATCTTCAATTTTTTCAAATGTCCAGTCCGTCGTACTGGCCGCATAGCGAACATCGTCTTCGCTATAGTGGTAGGGGTCACTTGTCGGACGTGTTCTAACACCCATTTTTTGATCTATGTTGAATGACGACCAGTCATCCTCGTCACACAGGAAAAGGCTGAAGAAAAGCCTGCAGGGACCAGTCACGCGAGCATCTAGGTTCCGAAGGAAGAGTTTCAGATGATTGATCGGCAAGTGGGTAAAGACCGATACCGCGATTACATAATCGATGTCAGCAGGGATATGGGGCAGGGCGAAATCTGCGTCCTTGGCCAAATGTCTTTTGGGGAGTTTTCTGGCCAGCCCGGCAGGCTCAATTTCTTTCTCGTAACCGGCTTTCAATAGGTCCAGATTGATGTCCGTGCCAAAATAGTTCTGCGGATCCAAATACGGTACAGCTTTTACGCCAAGGCGGAGGCTTCCGCACCCGACATCAAGCAGTTTATGGTGGGGCTTCAAGCCCTTATCTTTCAGGTATTGAAGTTGCTTGGTTCCAAGCTCATCCCACAATCCTCCAATGATATGACGATGTTGCCCTTGAGCAACCTGCTTTTTCACGAACTCTGTGTCATAATAATATGATGGATTGGACATATGTGGTTACTCGCATTGGGCGCGGTGGAGCATCTTGTGGTCGGCCAGCACCACGGCCATCATGGCTTCGGCGATGGGCACGGCGCGAATGCCCACGCAGGGGTCGTGACGGCCTTTGGTGACCACGTCAACGGCCTCGCCGCGCGTGTTCACGCTCTTGCGTGGTGTCAAGATCGAACTGGTGGGCTTCACGGCAAAGCGGGCCACGATGGGCTGGCCGGTTGAAATGCCGCCCAATATGCCGCCCGCGTTATTGGACATGAACTGGGGCCCACCGTTTTCGCCAGGCACCATTTCGTCCGCATTTTCTTCGCCCGTCAGGCAGGCTGCTTCCATGCCGGCGCCGATTTCCACGCCCTTGGCGGCGTTGATGCTCATCAGCGCGGTTGCCAGGTCCGCGTCCAGCTTGCCGTAGATAGGCGCGCCCCAACCGGCGGGCACGCCTTCGGCCACCACTTCAATGACAGCGCCAATGCTGCTACCGGCTTTGCGGATCGCGTCAAGCTCGGTCGCCCAGGCTTCTGCCGTCACGGGATCGGCACAGAAGAAGGGGTTCTTCTCCACCTCTGCCCAGTCGAACCGGCTGCGGTCGATCTTGTGGGCGCCCATCTGCACCATGGAGGCCCGGATGGTGATACCGTCCCCCAGTATCTTGCGGGCGATGGCGCCTGCGGCCACGCGTGCCGCGGTTTCGCGCGCGCTTGACCTTCCGCCACCGCGATAGTCGCGGATGCCGTATTTTTCCATATAGGTGAAATCGGCGTGGCCGGGGCGGTAGCGTTCAGCAATATCGCCATAGTCCTTCGACCGCTGGTCGGTATTCTCGATCATCAGCTGCACCGGTGTACCGGTGGTTTTGCCTTCGAACACGCCGGAAAGGATTTTCACAGCGTCGGGTTCCCGGCGCTGTGTGGTGTATTTGCTCTGGCCCGGCTTGCGTTTGTCCAGAAACACCTGGATTTCCTCTGCCGAAATCTCCAACATTGGCGGACAGCCATCCAGCACGGCACCCAGCGCCGGGCCGTGGCTTTCGCCCCAGGTGGTGAAACGGAAAAGTCTTCCAAAGGTGTTATAAGACATAAGCTTATATGGCTTTCTTAATCTATGACCTAATCCATGGATTCGATGAGTTTCCTCATCGCGTCATCGTCTGTCGGCATACAGGTGGTGGAGAAACCGCTGTCCACATGGTGGGTTTCGCCGGTCACGCCAGACGAGAGGTCCGACAGCAGATAAAGGCCCGCGCCCGCCACATCATCAAGGGTGATGTTACGGCGCAGCGGTGCGTTCTGCTCGTTGTACTTGAGGAGCATGCGGAAATCGCCAACGCCGGAAGCCGCGAGCGTTTTCATCGGGCCCGCCGAGATGGTGTTCACGCGGATGCCTTTTTCGCCCAGGTCACGCGCCATATAGCGAGTGGAGCACTCAAGCGCGGCTTTCGCCACACCCATCACGTTATAGTGGGGCACGACCTTCTCGGAGCCATAATAGCTGAGGGTCACCATGCTGCCGCCGTTTGTCATCATCTTCTCGAGACGCTGGGCCACCGCCACAAAGCTGAAGGCGGAGATGTTCATGGTCATCAGGAAGTTGTCGAGGCTGGTGTCGATATAGCGACCGCGCAGCTCATTCTTGTCAGAGTAGCCAATGGCGTGGACGAAGAAGTCGATGTTTTCCCACTTTTCAGCCAGCTTTGACGTCATGGCGTCGATCGAGGCGGCGTCAGAGACATCGCACTGCACCAGGAAATCGGACCCAATGGATTCCGCAAGCGGGCGCACGCGCTTTTCAAGCGCTTCACCCTGATAGGAAAAGGCAACCTCGGCGCCTTGTTCAGCGCAGGCCTTTGCGATGCCCCAGGCCATCGAGCGGTCGTTTGCGACGCCCATGATCAGCCCGCGTTTTCCTTCCATCAATTTAGTCATATTCGCCCCCTTTTTATATCTGTTAGGCCGAGAATTTGGCGCATCCTACACGAAGCGCCGGGTCCGTCAATTGTTTTGGCCGAAACTGATTATGCCTCGGTTTTTGCCGGTTTGCCCCTACGGACATCTGCAGAGTCCGCGCCTTCCGCTTCGGTGTCTTCCCCAGAGTCTTTCTCTGTGTCTTTCTCTGTGTCTTTCTTCGTGTCTTTCTTCGTGTCTTTCTGGGCTTCCTGCTCAGCCACCCGCTCTTCCGCTTTGGCGCGGGCAACAATACCAAACGTATAGGCGGCGTTGAGTTCTGCGCCCAGCACGAAGCCAAGGCTGACAAGGAAGCAGAAAAGCTGCATCACCACCACGCCCGCGAGGCTGCCGTAGGTGACATCATAGTTGCCGGCGTACTTGAGGTAGACCGACAGGCCTTTGGCGGTTGCGATCAACACCACGACGCTGAGGAGCGTGCCGGGCAGGCGGGAAGCGCGCTTGACCTTCCGCGGGGTCAGCGCCAGGAACATCATATAGATGCCAAACGTCAGGATGGACGGGCTTACCAGAAGGCTCAGGTACCTCCAGGTGGTGTTGATGCCGTCAGTCATGGCGTCCGGGAACAGGCTGGTGATGGCATTCAGCACCGCAGGGCCCAGAACCATGATCGACATGGCCAAAACGATGGAGATGGCGCCGAACACGACGACCCCGAGGCTTTCCAGCCGCCTGATCCAGATGGCACGGGCATGTTCCTTGCCGAACGCCTTGATCAGCACCTCACGCGCCGCCTCAACGCCGTTACCGGCGGTCCAGATGGCCAGCAGGATCGATCCCGTCAGGATTTCCGCGCCCGTATTGCTGATAATGCCGTCGATCGGGCCCTTGATGACCTTTGAGACTTCAGGCGGCAGGATATCCAGCATGAACTTGATGGCTTCATCGCCGCGCTCTGACTGGCCCATGAAACCGGAGACAGCCACAAGGAAGATGATGAAGGGAAACAGCGACAGCATGGTCAGGAAGGCCATGTTACCCGCCGCCGCCATGCCGTCATTATTGAAGAAATAGGCGATGGCGCGCTTCC